>CALPVV020000137.1 GCA_943327105.2 Nitrosovibrio sp. Nv4 | reverse complement strand
TCCCTTCGATTGGTGTCAGTTCAGATGCTTTCTTTGCCGGAAACCACGAAGCAATCAATACAATTCCGAATGAAACGATCGGGACACCGATGAAGTATTCCCACTCGAACGCAACCGGCATGGTTCGATCATAATAAACATCCGGCAACGTGATGATTTCAAAATTACGCAGCAAAAGACAAACCACAAGAGCAATGATGGAACCCCAGGCAACCCCAAGACCACCGATCAAAACCCCCTTCCAGACAAATACACCTGAAATTTTTCTAGAGGTAGAACCCATTACCCGAAGAATGGTCACATCCTTGATCTTTTCTTGAACCATAAGGGTAAGCGTTGAAACAATATTGAGACTGGCAATCATCACGGTAAAAAGCAAAATCATGAACATGGCGATGCGCTCAAGCTTCATCGAAGCAAAAAGACTTGAGTTCAGCGCATACCAGTCTTTCATTGATAGATCTTGCAACTGTGGCTGATACGACTCAACCATCGACCTCGCCTTACCCGAATCTTTCAATGCAACTTCCACTTCGGTGATCATTGCCCGCCTACGAACGAAACTCTCCATGTTCGAAATCGAAGTATAGGCAATATTCATTTCCTGATCAGGCGAACCGAATTGATAAACGCCCTCAACCACAAAACGTTTCATGCGGGGGATATTGGAAAACGGGCCATCCATCAGTGATGGACTGATTGCCGTGATCATGTCGCCAGGAATCAACCCTAGATCGTCAGCCAACTCTTTGCCGATGAAAATGCCCGGCATGCGCTGACCATCTCCTTCATCACGATCAACCAACATCTGAGGTAGGGCTTTATCAGGAGTTTTACTCAGGATGGAATGCATCTTGGTTTCACCCACCCCCTTCAGCATGACTCCTGAAATTTTAGTGCCATTGCGGATGATGACTTCGTTTGAAAGCATCGGTGAAAAAGAAGCAACCAAAGGGCTGGTCTTCATTGAAGCATAAGCAGGCAGTGAATCGAGCTGGGACAGTGGAATCATGCCGAAATCAAAGCCGGGAAAACTCGCTTTGGGCTGCATGAGAATGTGGAGGTCGGTTGAAACCAGTTTCTGACTGAGTTGAATTTCAAATCCCTTCATCACCGATAACACCACGATAATTGCAGCAACACCGAGTCCGATTCCACCCATCGATAGAGAGGAACTGAGACTCAGAAAACGGGAATTCTTTTTTGCCTTCAAATACCGGCGGGCAACCCAACGAACCCAATTCATGCGTAGAAACGGCCTTTTTGAGCAACTTTTTTCAAAGCCTCAGATGGAGTGAACCGCATACCGTATTTCGCAGAAAGAGCATCAAGCTTGGTCACGATCTTTTCAACACCATAAGCATCGGCATAGCGTAGAAGTCCGCCGCGGAACGGAGGAAAACCGGTACCCATGATCATGCCCAGATCAACATCAGCCGGAGTCTCGACCACTTTTTCTTCAAGACAACGGGCCGCCTCATTCACCATGCTGAATACGCAACGTTCGACGATTTCTTCAGCCGTGATTTTATTTGCAACCGGATTCACACCGAGCAATGAATAAATGTTCGGATCCAGGGTTTTTTCTTTTTTATCTTTTCCGCTGTAGAAATAAAATCCAGCTCCGGTTTTTTTACCGAGCCGTTTTTGTTCCAGCAATTTAGAAAAAGTATTCGGAGTACTCATGCGTTCACCGAATGCATCATGAAGGATGTGCCCCACCTTATCACCGACATCTAACCCCACTTCATCGATGAGTTCGATCGGCCCCATCGGCATCCCGAAATCGAGCATTGCAGGGTCCATCTCTTCAATTCGCACACCTTCAGAAACCATAGTTGCCGCTTCAGTGAGATAAGGCATCAATAATCGGTTCACTAGAAAGCCCGGTGAATCTTTAACGACGATCGGGGTCTTGCCGATCTGTTTGCTGAATTGAAAAATCTGGGAAACCGCATGATCGGAGGACTTTTCACCACGAATCACTTCAACAAGCGGCATGCGATGTACCGGGTTGAAAAAATGCAATCCGGCAAAACGCTCGGGCTTTGCCATCACACTTTGCATTTTAGTCACCGACAATGAAGAAGTATTGGTTGCAATCACGCAATCATCACTGACAAAACCTTCAAGCTCTTTCAAGACGGCTTGCTTGATTTCCATTTTTTCAATGACGGCTTCAATCACCACTTCGGCACCTTTGAAACTGTCATATGTGGTGGTCGGAGCAATGCGATTCAATTTCTGTTCAAATTGTCGATGCGTGATCGACTTGCGTTTCAATGATTTTTTGAAGAGCGCCAATGCGGCCTGAACACCAATTTCAAGACCGGGCAAACCGATGTCTTTCATCGCTACGGTTACGCCTTTATCGGCAAGCAAGTGGGCGATTCCGCCCCCCATCACACCCGCGCCCAACACGGCTGCAGAAGCTATTTTTTTCGTTTCGGCGGTCTTGCCTTCAGTCAAGCCGTTTGCTTTCTTAATTCCTTCAGTAAGGAAAAAGAGCTGTACACAGGCTTTTGAAACATCGGTAACAGCCAACTGTCCAAAAGCTTGTGCTTCAATTTTCAAGGCATCTTCGCGTTTTTTTCCGCGGAAATTCGCCTGATAATGTGTTCCGATTTCACAAATCACCCGAATGGCTTCCATTGGAGCAGGATATTTACCTTTGGTTTTTGCAAGAACCCCTTCACGGGCTTTCTTGAAAACGATTCCACGAAGTGGAGCACTTTCCAGCATTGCTCCCATTTTTCCACCCATGCCACCGAGCTTTGGTTCCTTAGCAATGCGTTCGCGGCGTTTCAATTTAGATAAATTGGTCATCACCCATGTGTGAACAGAGTCTTCAAAATTTTCTTTCTGCAAACACGCATCTGCAAGCCCGGCTTTATACGCTTTTTCACCGGTAAGGGTTTTACCGGAAAGAATGAGATCAAACGCTTGTGCGATCCCGACTTTCCACGGCATGCGCACACATCCGCCCATGCCCGGAACAAAGCCTAAAAGGGTTTCAGGTAATCCGATTCTCGCAGCCGGATCATTCGACATCACGATTGCAGAACTCGCCAATGAAAGTTCGCAACCGCCACCCATGCAACTTCCGTTGATCGCAACCACGGTTGG
>CALPVV020000136.1 GCA_943327105.2 Nitrosovibrio sp. Nv4 | reverse complement strand
ACTTTCTTATTCTCAATTATGACATCGACATCAACCGGAATTGGCTCAATGTAATGAGCAGATGCTGCCGACCAGGCATGGCAATACCCTTCCCAGTAAGCATCATCAGAGCTGTTTTTTTCGCGAAAATCTTTCACCAGCTTGTAGTTGAAATCACCGGTGACGATCGAGTACTTTTCGAGCGGTGAAAGTTTTGCCAACTGATCGCGAGGCATGTTCTTGATTTCTTGTTTTGAATACAATCGATAATTGAAGAAAAGCCGTTCACGATCAGCTGCGCTCAAACGCTGACCATTTACCGACTTTGAATAATTTTGCTGAAAATCATTCCAGCGATAGCTGAAAGCACCACGATTTTTAGGCCAGTAACTATCTGCCCAAGGGGTGAAGGCTTCATCTACAGCACCCTCTTTTGGCATTTGATCGAAATTGCGATAGTAAAATCCATCATGCCAGTCTGACTTGAACCCATTAGGGTCATTCGACAAGTTCCAACTTTCAGCAAAAGCTGAAACGGAACTCATCGCCAAAATTATTATTGATACTGAAGCTTTCCTGCCCACTCTCATGAGTGCGAACTATACCGAATTAGTTTTGTTTATTCAACATTATTTATTTAAATAATATTGAGATTCAGCGATTCAGTTTTTCAGCAATAATTTCGCCGAGATGGCATCTCCAAATGGGCTTATTTGAGGAAACCATTCCCAGCTTCCCGCTTCTTTAATTCCATTTGGCAACTCATGGCTGTTTTCAGCCTTCATGACCGAGCAAGTACTATAAAGAATCGCACCATCTTGCTTCAGGTGTTTCATCGCCCACTTCAACAGCTCTTCCTGAATGAGAACCAGTTTTGCGATCTCTTTTTCAGAACGATTCCACTTCACCTCAGGATGGCGACGAATGATACCGGTGCTCGAACAAGGTGCATCGATCCAGATCAGATCATACAAGGAAGCATCATTTTGAACTTCGATATAGGGGCGAATCTTGATCTGGTTTTGAAACCCCAGACGATTGCTGTTTTCAATCGTTCTTTGCATGCGGTCAGCATCCACATCGGTTGCTTCGACATTGAAACCACTCACAGCAAGCCCAAGTGACTTTCCACCCGGGGCCGAACAAAGATCAAGTATTCGAAGGTCTTTAGCCTGCTTACCCGTAGCACGAAGATACGCAACCACTTCTTTCAATAACATTTGATTGGAAATATCCTGAACGAATCCTGGTGGCTCGTCTCCGCGATAACCATTTTCAAGTAACATCGGTTCTTCAGAATCAAGCTTTCGATACCAGGTTTGCGGGCGCTTCAAACAACTCTCTGCAAACGCCATCGTCCAATCAAAACCACGGGTTTTTCGTAAGCTAAAAAACAACCAATCGGGAAGACTCGACCACGCCAGTTGTTCCGCATGTGGGGAATCAGCATTGATTTTCCAATTCTTCCATTCTTCACGCGAATCAGCCACTTTACGTAAAAGTGCATTGGCAAACTTTGAAGGCGCATCGCCTTCAGTATCCGCAATGGCCTGAACGGTTTCTGAAACCGGCAACGCAGAAGGAACATCCTGCTCGATCAACTGATAAACCGCCGTTTGCAAATAGCGACGCAAAGGCCCGGTTGGCTTCTTTTTCAACGCATAGGTATCGATAATATAATCAATACGGCCACGGAACCTGATCACTCCCGAACACAATTCATAAATCCATGCGCGTTCGAATTCGGGCAAAGTGCGATCGGACTTACGGGTGATTTCTTCGAAAAAACTCTGTTCAAGAGATTGAGTCGAATTAAAAACCTGCGCAAGCGTCTTCACCGCAATGGTACGCAAACGAATCAGACTATCAGGAGAATTTTTAGTTTGCGCCATTCCAGATCCAATAAATTCCAGGTTTAAGTGCCTGATGTTCACTCATTTTCACGCCAGTGATTCGATCAGCAAGTTTTGAAACCAGCTTGTCTACGAATGAAGAACTCTCTTCAAAGTCTTCCTCTTCTTCATTACCCATGAACAAATCACGTAAGCCAGGGCTTCTCTTCTTCGGGTACACGGTCTTTACCTTGCCTTTGATCTTAGCCTCTTTCGCAATAAAACTGATGGCATCATCAAGGGTTCCGATCTCATCGACCAACTTCAATTTTTTTGCCTGAAGCCCTGAAAACACCCGGCCATCGGCTACAGCGGTCACTTCTTCAGCAGTCATCTTGCGGCCAGTAGCAACGGCGCCTTTGAACTGATCAAGGGTATCAAGAACCAGATCTTGAAAATAAGCTTTTTCTTCCGGATTCATCTCGCGGTATTCCGCACCAGAATCCTTGAACTTGCCCGTCTTAATCGAAAAGCGTTCGATTTTAGCCCAGTCATAAAGTTTTTTAAGATTGGTGAATTGCATGATCACACCGATTGAGCCCGTCAACGTACCCGCGTTTGCGAATACTTTTTTTGAACCGGCAGCGATGTAATAAGCGCCCGATGCGGCCACGCTTTCCATTGAAACCACGAGTGGTTTTTTGAATTTTTTCACTGCTTCATAAATCTCCTGAGAAGGGGCCACTGCTCCGCCCGGCGAATTCATGTGCAACACTACGGCTTTGATCTCTTTTTCTTCTTCAGCCGCAGTCAGTTGTTTGAGCATTTTTTTTGATTCCATGATTGCGCCTTTGAGCTCGATCACGGCCACATACTCGCCCTTGCCGGAATCAAAGACGGCCTGTTCTTCGTTTTTCCAGCTCGTGCCCTTTGCAAGGAAGTAGATAAACGAAAAAGCCAAAAACAAACCGAACAATACAGCCGAAACACCCAAAATGACTGCTAACGGGTTCAAGTGCCTCTTTTTGATTTCAGGGGCTCTCATTGAAGGTTGTGAATGAATTGGGGGTTCAGGAGTTTGATTTTGATCCATAAAATTAGACTAAGCCTAAAACCATGTTTTTTCATTTAAAATCAAGACTTACAGGCAATTGGCGCCCCTGCGTTAACGTGAAACTTTTGACTTTCTTTTGAAAATCCTCTTGAACTTTTGACGGAGCTCGGCTATAAACAAGCTTCCTCTATTTCTTATGCGTCCCTATCGTCTAGAGGCCTAGGACACTGCCTTTTCACGGCGGCGACCGGGGTTCGAATCCCCGTGGGGACGCCAAATTTT
>CALPVV020000135.1 GCA_943327105.2 Nitrosovibrio sp. Nv4 | reverse complement strand
TCACCACAGGTGCGGCCGTCGTTTTCAAGTCACGGGTTGCTTCATAGGCAAGCATCTGACTCATCTCTTCCACGATCTGACGAAAGATCATTGATGAAATGTTCTTGTCCCGTAGAAGTGACAATTTATGCTGAAGCACCGGGTGAGAGATGATGTTGATCTTCAGGTTTTTCAGTGAGGTTTTTTTTGAAACTGTTTTTTTCGATGTTGTTTTCTTAGCCATAAATTTTCCAGGTTCGTTTTAAATTAAAATACGGTTCCGTCGCTCTTGATCTTGAGTGGTGGGCCACCATCGGTGCGAAGGCTGGCCGCCAGGCGTCTGCCTGAATGCCAGGTGCCGCCTTCAAGAATCTTCACCAGAGGCAATTCTTCTTTGGTTTTACCCAACAGATTACGAACTTCATTGCCGATCAGGTCAAGCAAAGTCACGGTGAGTGCACGCCATTCGATGATCAGTGCTGAGTCAGGTGTGTGTTCTTTCTCAACCAGAGCCGGATTACGCAGCTCGATCAGGCCTGAATCAATCAACAAACCGCCATTGCGGTATTCAGGAAGTCCGGTCATTTCGTCCAGATTTTCGATTTTGATTCCATATTCCATGAGGGGTTCCATCAGGGAATAACTCATCCATTGTGAAAGCTTGTGAAATGGAACGAGTGTGCCTTCATAGCTCCAGACATCACCCATGTTGATGCCATTCAACGTTAAGCGGCCTGGCCAGATTGGACCAAGTTTATGCAAAATTGTTTTCAAGATCTCAACTGCTTGAAGGGTTCCGTTCTTTGATTTGGAAACCCATTCATCAGCAAGTACGCCCGGGCGTGACCCTTCGAAAGTCTTGCCAAGCGTATTCAGAAGTTGAACGCGTCCGTCAATGCCGAGCAGCGGATTTTCAGCTGTGACTTGAAAACTTTCTTCGAGTTTTGCTTTCGAGAATTTCTTCAAGCCTTCGGAATCAGCGCCGATTTTTCCCTGTGAGTGGAACGCGCCCTTCAAAAACAAATCGAGAGACGCGATCGCGAGACCTTCCGATTTTGAAAAGGTACCAGCAGAAAAAGGATCTTTCAGTTTCCACTGCATTCCTGCGCCGGCATCAAGCAATACCGATACGATGGCGAGTTCGATCTTGATGCGCGTTTTTTCAATTGCATCAAAGTCAGCTAGTTTTTCATTCAATACTTTCAAGCGGTCAATCTTACCGGCTTGAAAATGGCCCCACCGAGAGTGAAACGGAATATTCAAGTCGGGGTAATTCGAACGGGTGACTTCCAGAACGAACTTCGCGACTTCCGGAATTTTTTCCGGATGCACCTCGAAGTGAGTCGACCCATTCAGAGCAGATTCATAAACTTTCTTTGAGCGTTCACGAACGGCTGTTGGAGAAAGAAGATATTCGACATCGGCTGCGGAAAACTGTTGAGTCTGGCTCATTCGTATAACCCGCGACCTTTGACGTTTTTCAATTCTTTTTTCTTCTTCACGGTACCGGGAGTGAAGTATCCCGCTGCTTTTTTCGCTTCCATCTCAACCGATGCATCAGCGGGAATCCGGTCAGCAGGAATTTCCACACGATTGATGATCTTAATGCCGCTATTGACGATCGCATCGTACTTCATGTTCGACATCGAAATGAAATTCGTGATGCGGGTGATGCCAAGCCAATGAAGAACGTCTGGCATTAATTGTTGAAAGCGCATGTCTTGTACGCCGGCAACGCATTCGGTGCGGTGAAAATAAGTGCTCGCAGAATCTCCGCCTTCTTGGCGTTTACGGGCGTTGTAAACAAGAAACTTCGTCACTTCACCAAGGGCGCGACCTTCTTTACGGTAATAAACGATGACACCGGCGCCACCTTTTTGGGCGGTTTTGATCGCGGCCTCAATTCCTTGAACTAGATAAGGGCGGCAAGTACAAATATCAGAACCGAAAACATCTGAACCATTGCATTCATCGTGAACACGAACGGTGAGTTCTTTTTTAGGGTCAGTAATCGCCTTCACATCACCGAAAATGTAAACCGAAGTAGAGCCGATCGGTGGCATGAATGCCTTCAGGTCGTGACGGGTTACAAGCTCAGGAAACATTCCACCCGTTTCTTGGAAAAGTACTTTACGCAGTTCACCTTCGGTGGTGCCGAATTTTTCTGCAACTTTTGGAAGATACCAGACCGACTCGATTGCCGCTTTAGTGACGGCGACATCGTGATTTTTTTTCACGATCTTTCCATCCACTTCCAGTTCGCCCTTGCGGATGAGGTCTTCGAGTTCAGCCATTTGAATGTGTGCCTTCGTCACCGCGATGGTAGGACGAATATCGTAGCCATTTTTCAGTTCTTTTTTGAAAACGGTCGCGATGTCCGCACCCCATGGGTCAAGTGATGCGATTTTACTCGGATCAGACCATTGAGGATGGGGACCAATTTTTTCAACAGGTTCGGTGTTGGTTAGATCTGGCTTGAAGTCTTCAGCCAGTTTTCCTGCCGCCATCGCCAGTGCGCGATAAACCGAATAAGAGCCAGAGTGTGCGCCGATCACGTTGCGGTGATGTGGGTTGGTATTGGTGGCAATGAGTGGGCCGCGTGCCTTGGGTGTTTTTTCACCCCAATTGATTTTAAAAGTATTGGATTGTGGTTCCTGTCCCGGGTGGGACGTCAAGACAACGTGTGCAGTTCTTTTTGTATGCATAAGGGGAAATAGTCTTCCGAAAAAAATGAAATTTCAACGAAAAAAGAGCCTTATGCTTTACGTGTCAGTGAAAGGAAAACCAAAAAGAATAATAGCGAAAGCAGGAATTGGATTTTGGGTTGTGAAAAGAATTTTAAAAGTGAGCGTTTGGCATCGGTTTTAATAGGACGTAATGCGACTTCGCCATCTTGCCAAATCTGATAAATACGTTCACAAGCGTTTTCAAGTTCTTGCGGTGACTCTTTCATAGGAATCATTGATTCAACTTTGAAGAGCATTTTACGGGTCAATTCGAGAGTCTTTCTGCATTTTTCACATCCGACGAGGTGGTTTTGCAAAAAGAAGCGTTCTCGTTTGCCAAGCTCATCATCCAACAGGCGCTGTGTCCATGGCGCAGTTGCATTGTATTCGGGGCAAACAGGGCCAAGTGCTCCGGGCGCACGCGGGTATTCAAGGCCGCTGCTTTGCGTTTCTTGAAAACAAAACTTCAAACGAATGGACCAAAGCCATGGTTCCAGAAGGTTGATTTCGATCGAAAGGGTTCGCGCGATGCGTTCGTAATCCCATTTTTCAACATGAATC
>CALPVV020000134.1 GCA_943327105.2 Nitrosovibrio sp. Nv4 | reverse complement strand
CTGATGCAGTGAGGCGATCCTAAGGTCGGGCTCAATTGAAGTCAATGATTAATTAAATTAAAATTATTTAACTTCTGCGGACGACGTAACTACTGGTTTTTTCTTTGAGATCCCGATCAAAAAGATCTCTTTACTCTCTTTTCGGGTGCTTTTCGGCCGTAAAACCTCGACTCGACCAAAGCGTGCTTCCATCATCTTTTTCAACTCGGTAAATTCGTCAGAATGGAAAAACTTACAAACAAAATTTCCGCCCGGTTTCAAAAAACGATCGGCAACATTGAGCGCCAACTCGCAAAGTTCCATTGAGCGCGCCTGATCAGTAAATCGAATACCCGTGGTTTTCGGCGCCATATCTGAAAACACACCATCAAAGTGCGGTTCAAAACCATTGTCGATGAAGATCTGATCAAGATTGATGTCTCGAAGATCAGCGTGAATGAAAACCGCATTCGGCAGCGTCAACGCCACACGAATCAAATCAACACCAAGAACACGGCCCTTTTCACCCACTTTTTGAGAAAGATATTGTGACCAGGAACCCGGAGCAGCACCAAGATCAAGACACTTCATGCCCGCCTTGATGATCCTGTACTTTTGATCGATCTCTTCGAGTTTGTAAATGGATCGCGCGGCGAAGTTATCTTCCTTCGCCTTGTGATAATAATGATCTCGTTTATTGTACGCCATGACGAATACTTCCAGCCTCGGAGGCTGATTACATCACTGTTACTTTGCGAAGAAGATCAAGATCTTCAAGCGCTTTACCTGAACCACGAACCACACAAGTGAGTGGGTCTTCGGCAACAGTTACCGGCAAACCGGTTTTCTCTTTGATCAGAGTATCGAGGTTTGCAAGCAATGCCCCACCACCTGCAAGCACGATTCCGTTATCAACGATATCGGCAGCTAATTCTGGCGGAGTACGTTCAAGCGCAACCTTGATTGCGTCAACCACTGCGGATACCGGTTCAGCAAGTGCATCACGAATTTCTTCGCTGTTGAGTTCGATGGTTTTAGGCGCACCACTGATCAGATCGCGACCTTTGACTTCGAAAGTTTTTTCTTCTTCAAACGGATAAGCGCAACCAATGGTAAGCTTGATCTGTTCAGCGGTACGTTCACCGATCAGCAATGAGTACTTACGCTTGATGTAGTTCACGATTGCATCGTCGAACTTGTCGCCAGCGACACGAACCGATTTGGAGTAAACAATACCACCGAGAGAAATCACGGCAACTTCAGTAGTACCACCGCCGATATCGACGATCATGTTACCGCTTGGTTCACGAATCGGAAGACCCGCACCAATCGCAGCCGCCATCGGCTCTTCGATCAGATAAACTTCACGGGCACCGGCAGATTGCGCCGATTCTTTCACCGCGCGCTTCTCAACCTGGGTAATTCCGTAAGGGATACAAATCATGATACGAGGGCGGATGTATCCGCGACCTTCGCTTGCTTTACTGATGAAATACTTCAGCATTGCCTGAGTCACTTCAAAGTCAGAGATCACGCCGTCACGAAGCGGGCGGATTGCCTGAATGGAACCAGGTGTTCTACCCAACATCTCTTTTGCTTCTTTACCAACTGCAAGAACACGCGTTTGTCCGCGGGCGTTTCTGTGAATCGCCACTACCGATGGTTCGTTCATGATCAAACCACGACCTTTTGAAAACACGAGGGTGTTTGCCGTTCCAAGATCAATTGCCAAATCGTTTGTGAAAAAATCGAGTATTTTCTGAATCATTCTTTATTGCCTACCATTTATAGTGACGGATGTGCTCACCGCGAAGTGCGATTTCACTCATCGATTTAATTCCGATCTCCAAATGCAAATCGGTGTAATTTTTAAAAACGCTGCCTGCTGATTTCTTGGTCTTGATTCCACCGCGTTTGAGCGGAAGATCGGAAACCAACAACAATGCACCGATTGGCACCTTGCTCGCAAAACCCACTACAAATAATGTAGCTGTTTCCATATCAATCGCAAGTGCGCGTTCATGATAAAGTTCAGCTTTGAATTTATCATTGAATTCCCAGAATCGATAATCAGTGGTGTGCACGACTCCGGTACGGTAATCGAGCCCTTTTTCAACGATGATCTGAGAAACGAATTTTTGAACCTTGAAGGTCGGCAATGCCGGACATTGACGTGGCAAGAAGTGGTGAGAAACCCCTTCATCACGAATCGCCGCAGTGGGAACGATAAAATCGCCCTTCTTCAGCGAGCGATGAAGACCACCGCACATACCAAGAAGCAAGACTGCGGTCGGATTCAATACCTGAAGACACTCGATAATAAGAGCGGCAGTGGGTGAACCGATTGAAAAGTTGATGATTGAAACCCCATCCTTGGGGGAATGCACCGCACTCATTGCAGAACCACGAGTGATTGTTCCGCCAGTAATTACGGCAAAACGATCGATGTAGTATTGAAAATTGGTGAGAATGATCTGTTTTTGAAATTGATCAAGAGTACTTCCGGTATACCGTTCGACGATATCACGGGCGATTTTTTGTTTTCGCTTATTGGTGTAAATCTTGTTAGTGTTCTCAATAAGATAAGGGTTTTTTTCCACAAAATAAGAGTATGCGAAAAGTGTCATGAATTCAACGATTAGTCCGAACTTTGATTCGAGCCATCACATTCCGATCCTGCTTGACCCGATCGCCGACTTTCTGGTCGAGGGGCTCGCTCAACTTCCAGCCGATGCACCTGCCGGGATCATCCTCGACTGCACACTTGGTGGAGGAGGCCACACCTCGAGAATTCTCGAAAAAATGGGCTCAAATCCGCTCTTAACGCACCACCGCATGGTTGGGATCGATCGAGACCCTGATGCCATCGCCAGAAATCACCATAAATTTGCTGCTGAAATCGAAAAAGGTGAAATCGAAATCGTTCACAGCTCATTCAGCGACGCCCTTAACGCTGCAAACGGCCGTCCCATCTATGGGATTTTGGCCGATTTGGGCATCTCGAGTGATCAAATTGATTCCCAGACTCGCGGATTCAGCTTTCGGTACCCCGCCCCACTCGACATGCGCATGAACACCACCGTCGGGACTTCACTCAAAGAACTGTTAATGGAAATTGGGGAAACCGAGCTGGCCGACCTGATCTGGAAATATGGAGAAGAGCGTTTTTCCCGCAAAATTGCGCGAAAAATAGTTGAACTTCGAACCAAAAACCAGCTTCCAGAAACCACCTCTGAATTGGCCGATGCGATTGCCTCAACCTTTCCGCCACCGATGAGACACAAAAAAATTCATCCGGCGACCCAGACCTTTCAAGCCTTCCGCATTGCTGTGAATCACGAACTTGAAGAACTCGAGACCCTGATTTCAAAAATTTTTCCATCGGTAGTGACGGGTGGGCGCATCGCCATCCTCTCTTTT
>CALPVV020000133.1 GCA_943327105.2 Nitrosovibrio sp. Nv4 | reverse complement strand
TAGAATTGACCTATACTGCAGCGATTGAAAAAATTGACGAGCAACTGATTCCGCACCGTTCTTATCTTGATCTCCATTACTCGAAGGGTAATTTGATTTGTTCAGGACCGCAAAACCCTCGTACGGGTGGAATCATCATGACTACTTTTAAATCCCGCGAAGAGGTTGATGTATTTATTGCTGCCGACCCGTTTCAAGTATTTGCCTTGGCTGATTATCGGGTGATTGAGTTTGCGCCTATCAAGTTTGACGAGCGTTTCAAGCCTTTTATTAATTAGTTTCGTTTAAATAAAAAAGCGATTTCCGACCGGATTGATCTGGATTTTTGGATTCTTTTAAGCTAAACTCTCGTTGTTTAAAAGGAGTGCCTTTCCATGTTGATTAAGATTTTCCCATTGGTGTTGATTTTGTTTTCTACGAGTGCTTTTGCGAAAGTAAAAATTATTCGTCAATGCACGACTATCGGTGATGCGCTTTCAGAAGTGCAAATCATTGAAGACAAAAAAGGCGATCAGTATATCAATGTTGTTGAAATTGACATGACTTCTAAAAAGTATCTGATGATTTCAGATTATGATTTCAAAGCCAAAATGAACAAAACCTATATTGCTGCCGGTTCTCTTGATAGCGAGATGGGGGGCCAGGTTCCAGACGCACTGATGCTCGAAATCTGGGCTGATAAGAGAACGGCGACTCTTGCTCATCGTGGTTCTATTTTTTTCCTCATTTGCAATTAAGCTTTACATCAATTATTGATGACCGATGAGATTTGTTCATTGGTTTTTTATTGCAGCATCCGTTTCTTCATCTGCGAATGCGATCCAGGTTGATTTTATCGGACCTTGTTCTTCGGTGCCATTGCTGTCGGCTTCGTTTGCACTATCTACACCTTCAAATGTTGGTCAACTTTCGGTTCATGTTTTAGATCAAAATAAAGTTCCATACCGTGGTTCTGCTTCCGGAATTGCTGAAGCATTTGGTGCCCCATCCGGTCTTGACGCTACAGTAGTCATCAGCGATGAAGAGATGCTCAGCTATGGTTGGTGTTATTCGGTTGATGGCGTTGCGCCGGATGTATACCCTGATCAGATTGAACTCACGCCTCAGACTAAAAAAATAGAATGGTTTTATGCGTATTCACACTATTTGAAAGGTGATTGGATCTCTCAATGCGTGAAGGCGTACCGACGCCCCATTCCGAATTATTGTAAATAAGCCTTTCATTCAGATGTGAGGATGGATTAGTCATCTGTCACAACGCGTTTAGATGAAAGCGTCTAAAAAACATCGTTTGATATTAATTAAATAAAAATCAGATAATCAGCTCATGAATTAAATTCAAGTCTCCAAGAAGGGAAGACGATCGGATGTTCATGAAGAATTATCTTAGTTTCACATTTATTGTTCTGGTCTTGATTTCGTCTTCGGCCCTGAGTGCTTTTGCCGGGCCAAAAGCACTGGTGTACAATGGCGCCGGTGCCTGCAAAGACGATTGTGCGAAAGCTGCATTTGATAGCGCTGTTCAAGCAGGCTTTGACGCTGTTTATGTTGGTGATCAGGAAACCGATCCGACAATCTTTAACGGTGCGAGCGTATGGCTTCAGCCGGGTGGTTATGCCGGTGTTGCGATGAACAATATGGCCCCGGCATTGAAAAAGAACCTCAAAAATTTCATCTATAATGGTGGTGGCTACGTTGGTTTTTGTGCAGGAGCTTTTGTGGCCACTTCTCGTGTGGGAACAACTCGAGTACAAGGCTTAGGAATCATTTCTGGAAGTACCAAGCTTTATGGCAAGGGAATAAGAATGTTCAAAACTCTCTGGCAGGGATCAGAACGTTATCTGTACTGGGAAGGTGGCCCGTATTTTAGAAACATGCCAGACACTGTGGAACAAACCGGCGCATATCCGAATGGTGCGAATGCGGCCGTCAGAACCACTTACGGTAAAGGTCGCGTCTGGGTGACTGGGCTTCATCCTGAATCTCCTCAATGGTGGAAAGATGAATCAGGGTATGCTGATGTCGATGGTGATGATCGGGATCTGGTGACCAGGATGCTCCACTGGGTGACCGAAGCACACTGATTTGACTGAGTTGAAATTGACGATTTGCCTGTATTTTGTCCAGATTACGGGGGTGCAAAAATTTCTTAGCATCCCCGTTTTTATTTCTGTTTGGTTGAAACGCAAAATGCACTATGCGATTCTCTAATCATGAAAAAAATCAATTTACTCTCTCTGAGCTCTATTTTGTTCATCGGTACTATGGCATTTGTAGCTCCGGCACAAAGCGCGGGCAATCTTGCAAAGGTCGAGTTGGGAAAAAAGTTGTTCTTTGATCCGCGAATGTCCGTCGACGGAACAATTTCTTGTAACTCTTGTCACAATGTCATGGCTGGCGGCGATGATAATCGTCCAAACTCGGTGGGCGTAAACGGCCAACACGGTGGCCGCTCTTCACCGACTGTTTGGAACTCGGGAGCCATGTCGGTTCAGTTCTGGGATGGTCGTGCAAATACTCTGGAAGATCAGGCAAAAGGCCCACTGACAAATCCGATCGAAATGGGAATGAAGGATCATGCTGCAGTGATTGCTCGAATCCAGCAAATTCCAGGTTATGTTGAAGAATTCAAAAAGGCATTTCCGAAAGAAGTGAAGTCTGAAAAAGATATCACCATTGATCATTTTGCAAGTGCGGTTGCTGATTATGAGCGTACATTGATTACCAAAGACAGTCCTTATGATCTGTACATGAAAGGCAACAAGAAGGCCTTGAATGCCGCTGCTGTTCGAGGCATGGCGTTGGTTCAATCGGTTGGTTGTACTTCTTGTCACATGGGTTCAAATTTTGCCGGTCCTGCACTTCCAGTGGGTAGCGGATTCTTCCAGAAGTTTCCGGTTTATCCTGGCTCTGATTTCGATAAAAAATATGACCTCGTGAAAGACCAAGGCCGATTCGAAGTAACCAAGAATGCGGCTGATAAAAATACCTGGCGGGTACCGACCTGGAAGAACGTAGCGGTCACTGCTCCTTACTTTCATAACGGATCTGTAAAAACTTTGGATGAAGCGGTGAAGGTTATGGCGAAGACTCAGCTGAATAAGGAGCTGAAGTCAGAGGAAGTGAATGACATTGTTGCGTTCCTTCAGAGTCTAACGGGTAAGTTCCCTGAACAAAAAATGCCTAGATTGCCAGCAACTGAAGGCAAGTCATTCTTTTAGTCTTAAAAAAAAAAGGGCCTGCTCTTGATGAGCAGGCCCTTTTTTTATTTAAATGATCAGGATGGAATTTCCAGTTTTTTTGCAGCTGCAAGAATTCGACGGAAATTTGAATGTTGAAACTTGTCTTGGGAAGTCAATAAATAGCGTCCAAGATCGAAGACCCCGCCTTCCTTGGTCCTCATGATTTCACGGGTCATGTCGTGGGCAATGATGAATACGCTCGATAGTGGTGAAATATAATTTGCGGTCAGGC
>CALPVV020000132.1 GCA_943327105.2 Nitrosovibrio sp. Nv4 | reverse complement strand
GCGCAATCAGAAATTGATTTATAGATTCCTTCAAGGCTGTCTTCTGCAACGGTGAGAAGGTAGCAAGAACTCATCTGCGGGTGTTTTGTTCCGGAGTTGAACAAAGTCGGAGTCGCAGGTGTATACAAGAATTGGCTCACAATTTCATAAAGCTCCATCGCTTCAGAAATCGATTGGGACAAACCAAGGGAAACACGCATCCACATCCACTGAGGACGCTCGATGAGTTTTCTGGTTTTAGGGTGACGGAGAAGATAACGGTCAGCCACAGTCTTCATTCCGAAGTATTCAAAATTGTCATCGCGTTCGTGACGAATAGCATATTCGAGGGCCTGATAGTCAACGCCTGCAAGTTCAATCACGTTTGAACCAAGAAGGCCGTTATCAGCCGCAGTCTTGATGTAATCACGGAAAGCCATGTCCGGACCCACTTCTTTGCGAATGCTTTCTGAAAGCATGCGTGCAGCAACTTTAGAATAGTTTGGCTCATCTGCCATCAACATCACTGCATTTGAAATGGAAAGCTCGTCGAGCTCTTGAGTGGTGCTTCCGTCATGAAGACCGTTAATGGTACGTTTAGCAACTTCGATTGCTTCAACGTTCGTTAACCCACGACATGCACGATTCACCGCATGCAAGATCTTCTCGATCTTAACTTCTTCCTTTGTCCCGTTACGCTTGATTACCTGCATTAATCCCTCTCCTCCAAGAAAAAATGTTTTAGAAAAAATATTGACATCTACCGTTTTAATCCAGATCTGAGAGGCGAAATCCCCGTGCCCATTCAGCGGACGTTTCAAACATTCAAACAGCAGTTCAACAACAGATTCAGGTTGAGTGTGGATGCGAAAATTGTCAATTAGTGGTGTTAGAAAAAAATCAGACCACAATATATTGGGTATATCACCGCATCATAGAGATGCGCATCGCGATGAAAATTCTAGACCTTATGCTTCAATTATATAGTCGCGAAGTGTCGAATCGAGAGATTTCAATGAGTTGCGAATTTTGACGGTCATGACACTTTTCAAACGAAGTCTAGAATCGTTTTTCCAAAACGAAAATGCTCCGGGAAAAAGATCGGGCCACTCGACCAATGCCAGAGCATCATGCTCTTCAATTTGATGAAGAATGCCGGAGTCTTCCAATTCGATTTCATTTTTTAAGCGGTAAAGGTCGATGTGATAGATCGGACTTCCGTTTTTTGAAGAATATTCTTGCACTAATGGAAAGGTAGGGCTGCCCTGACTGGAAAAGTTCTTTGCCAACTCAGAAAGCAAAACGCGAGCGAACGTCGACTTCCCCGCTCCCATCTGTCCTTCCAGAAACACAATGGCATTCTGAAAGGCAGACGGGTTCGAGCGAATCAATTTCTGTACATTTGTTTGAAGCTCTTCTTCAGAGCAATTGAGCCATTCTAGGCTCTTCTTCTTCGTCATATTTCTTGTGCAATTCACGGTAAGCAAGTGGAATATTCTTGATGATATCGGTGGCAATCATGCCACGAGGACTAAGCTTGGAAGCCGCTTTCGAACCGGAAAGACTGTGCAAATACACACCGGCTTGAGCCGCATCAAAACCAGGCATCCCTTGAGCAAGCAAACCACCAATCATTCCTGCAAGCACATCACCGCTACCAGCAGTCGCCATTCCCGAATTCGGAAAGTGATTGAGATACAAAACCTCATCAGGTGAAGAGAGAAGCGTAGCAGCCCCCTTCAAGAGCACCACAGAATGCGTGAGTTCGATACACTGCTTGAGTGATTCCACAGGGTTTTGAACGACTTCGTCCTTGTTCTTGCGAATCAAACGAGCCATCTCACCCGGATGCGGAGTCAATACCGTCGCAGCCTTGCGATGAATGCAAAGCGAATGCAAATCGTGTTCAGAAATGATGTTCAATGCATCTGCATCGATCACCATCGGGCCCTGATAATTCTTAAGCAACCATTCAAGCGACTTTCTCGCCTCTGGACGGGTTCCTAAACCAGGACCGATCACGACCGCTGAAAACATTTTCAATTGCTCGGCATATTGTTCAAAATTCTTATCCTGCTCAGGAATCGTGATGGTCATCGCTTCAACCGGAAGCTTGGTCATCAATTCATCCATCGAGTCTTTCCACGTCGCAACCGTCACCAGGCCTGCACCCATGCGCATTGCAGCCAATGCCGCCATCGAGATTGCGCCGGTTCTACCCGGAGAACCACCGATCACCAGCACGTGACCAAAATCATTCTTGTGGGCATAGCGGTCTTCACGGCCGTACTTACGCGCGATTTTCTGGGCAATCATGCGTGCACGCAAAAGAAACTTGTCGCCTTCCTTTGAAAAACGATTCGGAAGCGAAATATCAACATTCACCAATTTTCCACGAAAATTGGCTCCAGGAGGCAGAAAGTGGCCTAGGCGAGGAAAACCGAAAGAAACCGTCATCGCAGCTTCTATCGCAATCCCTTGAACCAGACCCGAATCTCCGCTCACACCGGTTGGAATATCTAGACTCACCACTTTATCAACATATTGATTGATGAGTTCAACCACTTCATAAAAATGGCCTTCCAGATTTCCTTTCAAACCGGTTCCGATGATTCCATCAATCGCGAGAAATGGTCCACGAGCCTGATCAAAGAAAGCTTCGAGGTCTTGCGATTCTGAAACATGAACCAGTTTCGCTTTCATCTTGCTCAACACCAAATAGTTTTCAGCGGTCGCACCCTTGTAATCAGATCCCTTGATCAGGTGGAACACACGCACGCGTCTACCCAAACCCAACAACTGCCTCGCAACCACAAACGCATCACCCGCATTATTCCCTTTTCCTGCAAAGACAAGAATCTCACTGTGAACACCGGCATTCGGAAACTCACGCAAAATAATCTCGGTCGCGGCACGTCCGGCGTTTTCCATCAACAACCGCGGCGTGATTCCCATTTCGGTTTCCGCAATCTTGTCCAATGAACGCATTTCCTGGTTAGTACAAATCCGTAGTAAGCTCATGATGTTTCCTTTCCTCTAAATTTGTAATCAAGGCGCCTGAATAGCAGCCAACATTTCTCTCACTGCTCGATCTAAACCGACGATTGCCGCACGACAAACGATGGCATGACCGATGTTGTATTCTTCAATCATATCCAGAGCCGCAACTTTGCGGACATTTTCAAGATCAAAGCCGTGACCGGCGTGAACATGGATTCCCAATTTTTTCCCCAACTGCGCTGACTCTTTAATTCTCTCGAACTCACGCTTCGCCACAGCTGAACTTTTCGCACCGAAAGCTTTTTGCATGGCCATGCAATAGCGCCCTGTATGCAACTCGACAGCATCGGCACCCAGCTCACTGGAGAGCGCAATCACTTTCACATCTGGCTCAACAAACAAAGACACGCGAATTTTCTTTTTTTGAAAATCATGAATCAGTTTAGCAATTTTTGTCTTGTGCTTGCGAACATCAAGACCGCCCTCGGTTGTTACTTCTTCACGTTTTTCCGGAACAAGACACACCCATTGAGGTTTAACCTTGTGAGCAAT
>CALPVV020000131.1 GCA_943327105.2 Nitrosovibrio sp. Nv4 | reverse complement strand
CGCGGCCTTGGGTTACTTCGTCGATATCTATGACCTTCTTCTTTTCAATATTGTTCGCGTTGAAAGCTTGAGGTCGATCGGTTATCTGGGGCGTGAGTTGGAAGTCGGTGCGACTCTTCATAATATTCAGATGACCGGTTTGGTGATCGGTGGAATTGTCTGGGGTGTATTGGCAGACCGCAAAGGGCGGTTGTCAGTTCTGTTCGGGTCGATCTTCATTTATTCGATCGCCAATTTCTTAAATGGCTATGCTGCGAACTTCACCCAATATGCAATTTGTCGTTTTGTTGCGGGCTTTGGGCTTGCAGGTGAATTGGGCGCGGGAATCACTCTCGTTGCCGAAGTGTTGCCAGCACACCTTCGTGGTTACGGAACCATGCTCGTTGCAACCATCGGCGTTTCGGGTGCAGTAGTCGGCGGACTGGTTGCGCAGGTCTTTGATTGGCGACTTTGCTACAAGATTGGTGGGGCTTTGGGTTTTGGTCTTTTGCTTTTGCGAATCGGTGTTTCTGAATCAAGCGTTTTTCAAAATGTGAAAAATCATAATGTGAGCAAAGGAAACATCATCAAGTTGATTCGCAACAAAGACTGTTTCAAACGCTTCATGCTCTGTATTTTAAGTGGGGTGCCGATCTGGTTCACGATCGGAATTCTTGTCGCCTATTCACCTGAATTCGCAAAAGAGTTCAATATTCTTGATCCGATTCTGACGTCCAAGGCAATCATGTATTGCTACATCGGTTTTGTTCTGGGTGATTTTGCCAGCGGTTATTTGAGTCAGCTCATCAAGAGCCGAAACACCGCAGTCAAGATTTTTCTGGCCATGAATTTTTTCACGGTTCTTTTGTTCTTATTCATGATGAATGGTTCATCGGCAGAGAAACTTTACTGGATGTGCTGTTTCCTCGGCTTGACCGGTGGTTACTGGGCGGTAGTGGTAACCATGTCTGCCGAACAATTCGGTACGAACGTCAGGGGTACGGTGGCAACCACGGTTCCCAACTTCATTCGCTTTGCGGTTGTGCCCATGAGTCTGTCATTCATCACGCTCAAGCCCTATCTAGGACTGGTTCAGTCAGCGTTGATCATTAACTTGATTGTTACCGGTATCGCCTTCGTGGCGGTCTATGCGCTGAAAGATTCATACGGTAAAGATCTCAACTTCGTAGAGTACCTATGATCAGAAAAGTTCAAGTCTGGATCATTGCTGAAGATCAGGTGCTCCTTCTTAAGGTGATTGAGAAGCGAGGCGGTGGATGGCACCCGGTCACGGCCAATGTCGATGAAGGCGAAGAATTATTGGACTGCGCCAAACGCGAGGTGCGCGAAGAAACGGGAATCAAGGAAGTGTCTGGAACATGGCTTCCTATTGATTATTCTTTTGAGTACGATGGCAAGTGGGGAAGGGCGAAAGAGCAGGTGTTCGCCCTCAGGCTCAAAGCAATGCCTTCGAAGATCAAGATTGATTCATCTGAACACACCGACTATCAGTGGGTGAAGATCGAACAAGCCGACGCAGCTTTGGGATTCAAACCGCAAAAGGAAGCGCTGGAGAAAGTAAAATGTACCCTTTCGAAGATTTAGACTGGCCCAAGCTTCTCGCCTATGCGGCGGGTGAAGCACGCACGCCTTATGGTAAAGCAAAAATTCATGAACTGAATTTTGTCGAGAACTTTGCATCGAATGCAGATCATGCTCAAGCATTGCAATTGGAAACCCAGGAAATTTTTTCCATCATCGAGCGTGAAGCGCTTTGGGGTCCGTTGCGTGATTTGCAGGAAATTCACGACGAAATTGATATTTTGCAAAAGGGTGCGGTTCTTGAAGTCGGTGGGCTGGCGAAGATTCGTGGTTGGCTCTATTGTTTTGATTCTTGGAACCACTTCCCGAAAGAATTTGCCGGCAAACATTTCAAGAACGCTTTGACTGTTATTTTTGACCCGTATGAATGCATTCGTGTGCTCGATCGGGTTTTGACTCCTCAAGGTGAACTTTCTGAACGGGCATCACCCAAGCTTCAGTCGCTGATCGGGCAAGTGCGCACGCTCAAGCTTGAAATTTCATCGCGCATGGAATCGCTCATGAAAGATTATGCCAATAAAGGCATTCTTCAGGAAAAGTATACCGATGTCCGTGATGGTCGTTATGTATTGCCAGTTAAGGTTTCAGACCAGAGCAAAGTAGAAGGGCGTGTGGCCGAGCTGTCGGTCAGCAAGCAAACCGTATTCATCGAACCAAAAGAAGTCGAATTGCTTCAGGCCCAGTTGCGCCGCAAAGAAGCTGAAACATCTGAAGAAATTTATATTATTTTAACCGAGGTGGCTAAGCAGTTGTATCCGCACCTCGATGCCATTTCGTCTTCAATGATGATCGTGTCGTATTGGGATGCGGTTCAGGCCCGTGCGCGTCTGGCAAAAAAATATTCCGGTAAACCGATTCAAATTTCAGAAGATCGTGCATGGCTCATGCAAGAGACCACCAATCCGGTTTTGTTTTGGAACATGGAAGAATCGCAAATTGTTCGCAATTCGGTTGAGATGTCACCACCAAAACAAATGGTGTTGCTCTCTGGCCCGAACACCGGGGGTAAAACCGTTCTATTGAAAACGCTTGGTCTTTCTGCGGTTGCAGCGCGAACTGGTTTTTTCTTTCCAGCTACGGGCAAGTTGCACGTTCCGTTTTTTGATTCATTCTTTGTCGATCTCGGTGATCCGCAATCGATTGAACAACACGTGTCTTCGTTCTCGGGGCACGTCATGAAAATGAAACGTATTCTTGAAGGTTTAGGGCCTCGATCACTCATTCTGGTCGATGAGATGAATTCAGCCACCGACCCTGAAGAAGGTGCGGCTTTAGCATTGGCTTTTGTTCAGACCGTGCTTGGAAAAGAAGGCGCCATTCTGGTTGCGACCACACATGATCCGCGATTGAAGGCAATGGGCGTTGATGATGCCCGCGTTCTCAGTGCGAGCATACTTTTTAATGAAGAAACACTGAAGCCTACGTATCGCGTGGTATTCGGTGCCCCAGGCAGATCGCGGGCGCTTGAAACGGCCGAACGCCTTGGGATGCCTCGTGAAGTTCTTGAAATGGCAAAAGGGTATTTGAGTGATCAACACCGTTCATTTGAAGGCGTGCTTCAGCAATTGCAGGGGCAGTTGGGTACGGTCGAAAAAGCGCGACAAGAGGCCCGTCATGCCCGTGAAGAGGCTGAAAAGTTAAGGCTGGAGTGGGAAGAAAAGGTTCGCGTCAAGGTTGAAGAGTCGATGGAAAAGGCGCGTGCAAAGTTAAAGCACGTTCTTGAGTTGGCACAGATTGAAGTGCGAGAAACTCTCCGTAAGATTCAATCGACCAAAACCCATAAGCAGCTTGATGACGTTCGCCGTGAATTGAATGAATCGTTTGAATCGGGTGAGAAACGACTTGATACAGCTGTTTTTGAGGCGGCACCCGAGCTGAGTGAGGCGTTTCAGAGTGTACCTGCGGCACCGGTTGAAGAAGTCAAGTTTGAGCAGGGTGTCTGGGTTCGTGTACCGAAATGGAAAAACGTAGGCGAGATCATCGAGTGGGATGGGAAGAAAGCCAAAGTTGCGCTCGGAGCCCAACAGAGTTCTGGTTTCGGAAAAGCTTTCATTGTCAGTGTGTATCCAATGGAAATGGAAGTGCTTTCAGAGCGTGAGAAGCGCACCGTTCTTGGGGTGAAGCATGGCACGAATACGTCAATGGTATCTAAAGGAGTGACGGTGCAAACGGTTTCT
>CALPVV020000130.1 GCA_943327105.2 Nitrosovibrio sp. Nv4 | reverse complement strand
ATGATCAAGACTTACGGAACCATTTCAAGCTCAAACGATGTTCAGCTTTTGTTTGATCGCATTTTCTCACTTCTGAAAAAACCGGATCAAAGTTTTCCTCATGAACCGTTTCAAATTCATTCTCGCATCAGCCCGATCGAACAACGCGAGTGGGAACAACACTGGTTCAATCCCGCAGACGATCAAATGGTCGATCAGATTGAATCACTCAAACGAAGCTCCACGCCACTTGGAGAGCTTGCTATCGTCCGCATGGTTTCCTGGACCGAACTGCATAAGAACATGGCCAATCATCCAGTTGGCAATCCGATGATTTCTTCTCCTCCACGTTTTTTCCTTTGGGCTGAATCGAGTTCTAGAGGTAATGAAATCGTCACATCAGAAGAAGCTGACCTGCCGAATGACGGATCCAAAAAAGGAAATGTCTTCATTGTATATCCGCAAGATGGTTCATGGTCAGTTCCGATGCAGTCCCTGATTCGTTCCCAACTGACTAGGGATTGGCTCGATTATTCAGCTGAACGCAAAAAAGGAAACTGGTTCCTGAAAGAGTCTGATGTAAAATCGATTCCTATTCCTAAGCATATTTGCCGTTTTTTGAAAGAATCTCACCCTGAGTCAAACATGATTCCGATGAACAGCTTTGAAGAACGATTGATTGCTATGGTTCCGAGCAAACCGGGTGAAGCATTGACTCTTCTTGAGAGCAAAAAGTCCGAAGCAGCCGGAATGAAAGCCAAAGTTTTCGTACTGGCATCTCAAGTTCTACATCAACAGAGAAAAGAGCAAGCCGCGCTTTTCTCTATGGTCAATGAAGATGGCCAAGTTCAACAAAATGCACTTGAAAAGTTTGTTCTCCAAGAGGGAGATCTCTGCTCGCTCGATGATCATCCGATGATCAGATTCACACCAACCATTCCAGAACATACGGCAATTACCAGCATGACAACCATGCAACAGCCGTCTCCGGGAATCTTGCTTGCAACCAACAAGGGACTTACCCAGTTCTTACACATTCAAGACACATGGCTTCGGGAACAGGTTCTAGATAAGTTGATTCACATGCGTAACTATGTTGCAGAACCTACATGGAAAGAAATTTGTGCTGACATCAGAATACCAAAAAACCCTGAGCAGACAAAAATGGTTACCCTTCAAATTGTTAAAGCGTTTCATACAGAAAAAATGCGTAAAAAAGAACTGAAGCACTTGCTGGGGGCATGCCTGATAGAAAATCAAGAAAGCACCAGTTCATCAAAAGTAGGATTACTGCAGTAAGGAAGAATCATGTTGCCTGAATCAAAATGGAACTCACCTTACACAGCCATTGAAGACACCAGAAAAGAAATTCAATTTCAAAAATTTCTCAATATGAGTGAATTATGGAATGCTCCATTTCCGGTCGATATTTCCAAGGAGCAATCCAGAGATTGGAATTTTATTTTTGTTTTTCAGAGTGAAACCTTAAAAAAAGCAGTCGCACTCTCTTCTTCTGCCAACAGCTACTTCAATCAACTTCAGAATGCATGCTGGCAATATGGCAAGACGCTTGCCGAAAAAGACTGGCCTGAATCAAATATAGATCACCCAGTTGATGGATTTCTTGCCCTTTCCACTTTAAAGCTAGGACAACTTAAAAACTCAGAACCGTTCATCCTTGAGCGCAAAACCAAGAAAAGCTGTTCATTTTATTGGTTAAGTTCGCCCATTGATCATGAAGAACTTTGTATGCTCTATCACGAAGTTTTTCGGGGCTATTGCTACCATCTTTCAAGAAACCTACGGATGGAAGTTCATGCGACCATCCTTCCAAGCTCAGAGGAAAAAGTGAAGGCTTGGAAAATCAATCTTCTTTGGATCGATTGATCCAACGATAGATAGTACGCTCATTGACTCCGAGCATTTTAGCTGCTTGAGCTCGATCACCTTTCGTCAAGGATAGTGTTTTTTGAATTAAAAGATCTTCAATCTCTTTCAAGCTTGTTCCGAGCGGAATAGTAATATTTGATTCCGGGTCAGTTTCAGCCTCTGGAGCGATATGGATTGGTAGATCGGCAATTCCGATTTTTCCGCTTGTATTCAAGACTACGGCACGCTCTAGCACATTTGAAAGTTCACGGATGTTTCCCGGCCATGAATGCTGCATCAACATCGCCTGAGCTTCAGATTCGATTCCCTCAATTTTTTTCTGATGTTCGAAAACATATTTTTTAAGAAAAAACTGAGTCAACTCGGGAATGTCTTCCAAGTGATCACGCAGTGGCGGCACCATCAATGGCATAACATCTAAACGATAGTATAGGTCTTGTCTGAACAATCCCTGCTTCACTCTTTCGATCAAATTCTGATGAGTTGCCGCAACGATTCGGACATTGAGTTTTTTCTCGTGTATGGAGCCTAGACGCCGAAGGGTCTGAGTCTCAAGCACTCGTAAGAGTTTAGGTTGCAAAGCTAGGGGCATATCGCCGATTTCATCGAGCATCAATGTGCCACCATCTGCCGCTTCAATCAGTCCGGCACGTGCGTGATCAGCTCCTGAAAAAGCACCGCGATCATAACCGAACAGTTCACTTTCAATCAAATTCTCGGGGATTGCAGCACAATTTACAGCAATAAACGGTTTCTTTGAGCGCTGACTTTGCTCGTGAATCAAACGACATACCAGTTCCTTGCCCGTTCCGCTTTCACCAAGAACCAGAACGGAAGCATCGGTTGATGCAACTTGAGCAATGTGCAATTTCAGTTTCTGCATCACACGAGAAGAACCAATCAATAGTTCATTTTCATCAACATGAATCGATTTTTGTTTATCTGTTTTTACTGTACGGGCAATGACCTGATCAACAGCGGTACAAAGATCCTGTTTCTTGAATGGTTTCAGTAGGAAATCGACAGCACCCATTTTCATGGCCCAAACCGCATCCTGAACTTCTCCAAATGCCGTCATCACCACGAATGGGATATTCAAACCCTTTTTTTGATAAGCCTCTACAAACTGCATTCCACTCATTCCGGGCATTCGCACGTCAGTCACAATCAAGGCGGGGTTAACCGTTTCAAGGAGCTTTAAGGCTTGATCACCAGATGCTGCGCTGATCACCTCATGACCTGAGTGCTGTAGAATACGACCTGTCGAGGAAAGTGATTGTACGTCATCATCTACAATGAGAATTCTCATGCAGTGGCCCCGCCTTCTTTGAACTGCTCTACGGTCGCAAGTGGCAAAACTCCTTCAAACAAAGTACCCTCAGCATTTGAGTCTCGCAGGCCAAAAGAGCCACCGTGATCGGTAAATACTTTTTTTACAAAAGACAAACCGAGTCCGGTGCCATCGGCCTTTGTGGTGAAGAAGGGTTTGAAAATGTTTGCTTGATCGGCATTGGATACGCCTCTGCCATTATCAAAAAACTGAACCATCAATTTGGAATCGCCGGCCAGACTGACTTGAATGTCAATTCTTCCCTCACGGCCAGCAAGACCTTCCATTGCTTGTAGCGAGTTTCGAATCAAATTTCCAAATGCCTGCTCAAGCAAACCTGAATCAACATTCACGATGAGTTTTTCTTCACTCTTGAAGTTTTCAGGATAAAACCAACGTATTCTTGCACCAGCCTGTTGAATTGAGTTGGCATAAGTTGCCAAAGCGTTTTCAATGATTTCGGAAAAATTCACTTTCCTGACTTGTACGTTGCCCTTTGAAAGTCGTAGGTAGTTTTGAGTGATTTTCTTCAAGCGCTCGACACTTGCCAGAATGGATTGAAGGGATTGACGAAGGTGAATCGTCCGGGCAGAGTTTTCTTCACTCTTCGAAATTTCCTGCAAGAGATCAATTGCCAGCTCGGCTTCAAGACCGATGGAGTGCAAAGGATTTCCAACTTCAT
>CALPVV020000129.1 GCA_943327105.2 Nitrosovibrio sp. Nv4 | reverse complement strand
GGAACAAATAGAGTGCTTTCGGCAAATCGCGTTTGATTGCATCTTGAGAGCATTGAAGTGCGCTGAGATCTGCAATGAAAAGTAATTTAGCTTGATTCAAGATGAATTGAAGTGCTGGCTTTCCAGATGATTCATCTAAAACCTCTTCGCGCGCCCAGATTAAAACGCCACCTTGTCGGAGTTTATCAAGTGCCTGACAGGTCTGGTAAATTCCTCGTGTAGTGTGTGGTTCTTTTACTTTTTTCAAAACCGAGTGTTGGTCGATTTGTTTGCGGAGTGCCTGTCCGGCCATGGTGCGCGATTGGGTGCGAATCAGGTTTTCTTCGGCAATGATTGAAATTTCACACGATGAAATGGCTTCAATTTGTTGCAATGTGTTTTGTTTTCC
The DNA here is from genome assembly GCA_943327105.2 of Nitrosovibrio sp. Nv4. Taxonomy (GTDB): domain Bacteria; phylum Bdellovibrionota; class UBA1018; order UBA1018; family CAIMNF01; genus CAIMNF01. The sequence continues at coordinate 3,597 of CALPVV020000129.1, read as the reverse complement.
GCTGTGAGTGAGTGGTAACATCGCCTGATGTTCCATGCTCATTTCTAGGCTGCTACCACGAATCCATAAAGGAAGAGATTTCGGTTCTCCCCAGAGGTAACGGATTTCGCAAAAAAGGAGTTCAAAGGAAAGAGGTTCAAATCCAACCCATTGGATGTTTTTAGGTGAGTGGTCCATCATCGAACCATCCCGGAGGGTAGGGCAGAATCCAAAAACTTCACGATCTCCTTGTCTGATCATGTTGTGATTTTGAATTGATTTCCAAAGGTATTGATAAAAGAGTTTGCTGTAGCGATCGCGTTCACCAAGGGTTTCTGCTGAAAGTTTGCGGGCTTTGAAGAAAACCCATTCCTTGAGTTTTTCAAGGGAAGCATCATCTGACGAGGCAGAATCAATTAAAGACCAGAGTTGGTCTTGGTGTGCGCCAGACAGGTTGTACCAAGAATAAAAGTTTTGCTGAATCAACTGACTGGAAGAGGTTTGTAAATTTACAAAACTACCCATGGACTTCGTGATTGCAGAAGTAAGGTTTTTAAGATCAGCCAACACGAACTTTTCTCTCATCCACGACTTTACGAGGAGTGCTTTTCCCAATTGAACCAAGGCAATTTGTTTGAAAAGTTGCTTCAAAGCCTCTAGTGCCTGAGGTGAGCGATCTTGAGAGATGAATTCCTTCAGTTTTTCTTGAGGGTTTTCTGGTTCCGGTTGTTTGGATAGTTCAGCAAGAAAACGACCAATGCTTTCCCTGCGTGAGGGGTTTAGTTTACAAAGTCGATCTGCATTCAGAAGTTGTTCCTGAACCACTTCATCGAGAAATTGGTTTAATTGCTTTTCAAGAAAGTAGGTAGTGTTGCCAGTGTTCGCAGGGTTAATGGAATTGGACTCGATGGACGCACGATCGGCTTTGCCGGAAGAATTGAGTTTAGATTCAATTCGATCCCTCTGTAGCAAATTCGTTAAATTAAAGGCCGGTTGTTTATCCATTGTCGATGACTCAAATCCCCTATGTCCTCGGCAGCTTAAATCGCAGGAAAATTCTTATATCAGCACCTTGTCAATCAAGCTAGTTTAAATTTTTCCCTTTAAAATCAATCAAATACCCTAAAACTATCTTCTACAGTTTTTGATAACCAATACCGAGAAGAAGACATGTCAAAGGCTCTTTCACGAGTGCGAGCACTCGTAACCGAAATTGATGCGATTCAAACAGGTGGTAGGAAGTATGCACCATCTGTCCCTCTGATGAAAGCGGTTGAAGCAGTAAAAGCGCTTCAAACCGACCAAGTTAGTCAGAATCATGGCTATTCCAACCCGTATCCTCCTGCTGGGGCTGAATCGGGTAATGTGTTTCCATTGAATACGGGTTCAACTGCAGCGCCTGTGGCCCCTGCGGCTCCGGAAGGCAAAATCCTGATCCAAATGACAGGTAAAATTGCGGTTCAGCTTCAAATGGACGATACAGACGAAATCGTTGAAGTTCGCCAGTTAGGTGAAATGATCGAGATCCGCTTTAACGATGGAAAAGCCATTCACTTACCTCTAAAAAACGTGGCATAGTGGGTTTGTGCTCAAAATCACTTCAGGACTTTTTAGAAGTCGCTTAATTCAATCTATACCTGGGTTGGAAACACGCCCAACTACCGAACGTTTGCGTCAGGCTTGGCTCAACGCACTTCAAATGTCATTACCAGACTCCCGAATTCTGGATCTTTTTTCCGGTTCAGGCGCACTGGGGCTTGAGGCAATTTCTCGAGGAGCGGCATTTGTAGTTTTTGTCGAGTCTAACCCCAAAGCTGCAGCGGTGATTCAAAAAAACATCAATGACCTCGGGGTTCAAGATCAAGCCAAAGTGATCAATAAGAAAATTGAATTGGCTTTGGCAGAACTGACTAGAGAGCCTCCATTTGATTTCATCTTCATGGATCCGCCCTATCATCAAGGCTATGAGGAAATGGTACTTCAAACTTGGCCACTGAAGCAGTTATTGGTTGAGAATGGAAAAATTTGTGTAGAAAGTGCGAAGCCTAAGGGGGCTCGCAAAGAAGGCGGATTCAGCGCCCCTCCGTCATTTGAGATGATTCGCGATGAGCGTTACGGCGACAGCCAGCTGACTTTTTATACCCCATTAAAACCAATCGAGGGTGGGGTTGATGAGTTAAGGGAGAATGTATGAAGGCGATTTATCCTGGTTCATTTGATCCATTTACCAACGGCCATCTGGATATTCTGCAAAGAGCACTTAGCCTTTTTGGAGAAGTCACGGTTTTGGTTGCGGGTAGCAGTCGAAAAACAAAACTACTTACAGTGGAAGAGCGCGTTGAATTGATCCGGGAAACCGTGAAAGACATTCCAAATGTAAAAGTTGATAGCACCGTCGGTTTGATCATGGAGTATGCCCACCAACATAAAGTGAAGGCGGTGATTCGAGGTCTCAGAACTCCAAGTGATTTTGAATACGAATACATGATGGCGACCATGAATAAAAACATTCATCCTGAATGTGAAACGGTGTTCATGATGACTTCTCAAGGACTCTATTTCGTGAGTTCTACCATGATTAAAGAGCTTCATACCTATGGTGGCGATATCTCACCTTATGTTCCAAAGCCGGTTTTGAAAAAATTGAAGGAGAAGCTGAAGTGATTTTTTCAAAACGAGTAATCGCTTTGCGCGAAAGCGCAACCTTGAAAATCAATGCTATTGCCAATCAGTTGAAGCAAGAAGGCAAGTCAATCATCAACCTTACCGCAGGCGAACCAGATTTTCCGGTGTTTGATGAGGCAAAAAAAGCAGTGATCGATGCGCTTGAAAAGAATCTTTCAAAATACACGCCAACTCCCGGCATTCCAGAATTAAGAGAACTTGTTGCAAAAAAAACAAATTCGCAACAACCTTCATTAGCTTCCAATCCATGGAAGGCATCCAATGTCATGGTCACAAATGGCGGTAAACAAGCCCTGTTTGATGTCATTTTGACATTGATCGATCGTGGTGATGAAGTGTTGATTCCAGCCCCTTTTTGGTTGAGCTATCCTGAAATGGTCAGTGTTGCAGAAGGGGAATCACGATTGATCCCTACGACATTCGAGTCACGCTATAAAATCAATGCTTCCGATTTGGAAAAAGCGATCACTGCCAAAACCAAGATGCTGATTCTCAATTCACCCAGCAATCCGACTGGCGCAATGTATAGTCGAGCCGAACTCCAAGAGCTTGGTTCGGTATTGGTAAAACACCCGCAGGTATGGATCGTGAGTGACGAAATTTATGATTTGATTGACTATACTTCGGGTGGGTGGACTTCATTCGTAGAGGCAAATCCCGAATTGCGTAACCGCACCATTACTGTCAACGGAATGTCGAAAAGCGGAGCGATGACGGGTTGGCGCGTTGGTTGGTCGGTCAGTCCAGAGAGCGTAACTCCAAGACTGAATGCTCTTCAAGGGCACTCAACCTCTGGAATTTGCTCGTTATCTCAGGCTGCTGCTGTTGCGACCCTGAAGTTGCCACGTGAACGCTTTGCCTACCAGCTGCAAGAATATTTAAATAGACGCAATTTAGCATTGGAAGTGCTCGGAAAATCAGCGAAAATCAAGG
>CALPVV020000128.1 GCA_943327105.2 Nitrosovibrio sp. Nv4 | reverse complement strand
GTAGGCTCTGCCCTTTCAAAAATTGCCAAAATGCGTGGTTTCAATGTCACCACCATCAATCACTTGGGAGACTGGGGAACCCAATACGGTAAGTTGGCAATTGCGCTTAAAAAATACGAATCGCAACTACCAGCTGAAATCACCCTTAAGGATCTGGTAAATATCTACGTTCAAATCCATAAGGACATGGAAACAGACCCAACCATTGAACCCGCTGGTCAAAATGCTTTTCGCAAACTGGAAAGTGGCGACCCAGAAATGCGAGCAATTTGGAAAAAATGCGTTGAGATTTCGCTTAAGGAGTTTCACAAAACTTACGAACGATACCAAGTTAACTTTGATCATTATTGGGGAGAGTCTTTCTATGAAGATCAACTCAAGCCAATGCTTGCAGATCTGAAAGCAAAAAACATCCTTGTTCAAGACCAGGGCGCATGGATCGTACCTGTTCACAATCGCGATGGTAAAGAAATACCGCCATGCTTGCTTGAAAAAAGCGACGGCGCTTCAATCTATGCGACTCGCGACGTGGCAGCTGCTGTTTATCGCCATGAAAAGCTGAATTTCGATCGAATGACCTACATCGTAGGTAAAGAACAGCAATTGCACTTTGAACAGGTTTTTGGTGTTTTACGCGCAATGAATCTCAACTGGGAAAAAGTCTGCGAACATCTCCCCACTGGACTCTATCGTTTCAAGGATGCAAAAATGTCGACCCGTAAAGGGAATTTCATCACCCTCGAGGAAGTGAATGAACTTTGTATCGAAAAAGCATTAAAACTGATGCATGAGCGAGCATCGGGCAATGCAAGTGAAGAACGCAAACTTAGCGAAGAAGAAATCAAAAAAATTGCCGAACAAGTCGCGATTGGAGCAATTGTCTTTGCAGATTTAAGCACTGACCCGACCAAAGATCTTGATTTTGATGTCGATCGAGTAATCTCTTTTGAGGGCGAAACAGGTCCTTACTTGCAATATGCACACACGCGCTGCCTAAGCATCTTGAAAAAAACTGAAAAAGAATTAGGCAGAATAACTGATTATGATGCGAAAACCGTTTCAAAACATTGCACAACAAAAGAAGAAATCTTTTTAATGAAAACTTTAGGAAGATTTCCAAGTGCGCTGGAAAGAACACTGGAACAAAGAAAGCCTAGCCAACTAGCAACTTACTTGGTCGACTTGGCAAAAGACTTCGGAGTTTTCTACCGCGAATGCAAGGTCAGCAACCCAGATCAACCGGATCTGACTTTTGCAAGACTTGCTTTGGTAATGGCAACTCAAAAGGTCATGAGTGATGGACTAGACCTTCTTGGCATTCCAAAACCGGAAAAAATGTAATTCAAAATAGTCACATTAGAAAGTTCACCAAATGGAACCAACATCATTGGCTTCACTTACTCCCTATTTTTTGGCGATTGCTTCAAACCTTTGCTTTGGAACAGCCAGCTTAAAATTTTCTCAATTTGCTTCGAAATTTTCATCGGCATGGATGAATCAAGTAAAAGTCACTGTCGCTTTGATCGGTTTTATTGCTGGTTTTTTAATTCTGGAAAACTATGCAACGCTGAGTATTGGCGGATGGTCTTACTTGTTAGCCAGCGGAATTATCGGTTTGTTTCTGGGTGATTGGTTTTTATTTCAGGCATTCGCCAATCTAGGGGCAACACGAACTCTTGTACTTTATTCATTTCAGCCATTTCTTCTCGGAGTTTACGGTTTTATTTTTCTAAACCAGAGCCTCAGCGGCATGCAGATCATTGCAATTTTGTGCATGGTTGGCTGTGTATTTACATTTCTAATTGAGAGAAGCCGCACGCTTGGACATTGGGATTTAAAAAATTTCTCTTTCGCATTTTTAGGGATCTTCTTTGATGCCCTGGGTGTCGTTCTTTCAAGACAGGCTTATGAAGCAAGTCCAGGCATGGGCTCATTCCAGGCCAATGGAATCAGAGCTCTCGGAGCTGCAGTTGCGTTTTTCATCTTAAAACCGTCTTCAATCAAAAAGATTTATAAGGACTTAAAAACACTCTCTGTTTCAAACAGGAATCAAGTGATCGGCGCTTCATTTCTTGGAACTTTCATTTCTTTATCACTCTATCTTCAAGCATTGAAAACAGCGCATGTTGCTAGTCTTACAGCGATTTCCATCACAGGACCCATTTGGGTATCAATCATCGAACATATTCGAGAAAAGAAAGTGCCCAATCGCTATCTATGGGTTGCGTTCTCTTTTTTTCTCGTTGGATTCGGACTCATGAGTAAAGCCATTATCCATTAATTTTACTCGACAATAAGCATCAGTCTCGCTTAAAACATTGGGATATTCTTTTTTGCAAATAAAAAACGGACAGGGAATGAATCATGAGCACTTTCGTAGAACCATCAAAGCAAAAAACTTACTTCGGACATCCATCCGGATTATTCGTACTTTTTTTCACCGAGATGTGGGAACGCTTTTCCTATTATGGAATGAGAGCTCTTTTGACTCTTTATATGGTGTCTTACCTCATTAAAGACCCTGAAAAAGCCAACGCTGTTTTTGGATTCAACACCTTGAGAAATCTTTTGGAAACTGGTTTTGGACCTCTCGAGACCCAGCCATTGGCTTCTCAACTTTATGGTCTTTACACAGGTTTTGTTTACCTATCTCCTTTTTTTGGTGGAATGCTTGCCGATAAAGTCTGGGGACAGCGCAAGACTGTATATATCGGCGGGATTCTGATGGCGATTGGTCATTTTCTGATGGCCTTTGAACAGTACTTCTTGGTCGCACTTTGTTTCTTGATTCTTGGTAACGGGGCTTTCAAACCTAACATTTCTTCACAAGTCGGAAGTCTTTACGAGCACGGTGACGAACGCCGCGACGGCGCATTCACCATTTTTTATATGGGGATTAATTTAGGCGGTTTCTTTTCCCCACTTGTTTGCGGAACTCTTGGACAAGTTTATGGATGGCACTACGGTTTTGGTGCAGCTGGTATCGGAATGCTATTAGGATTGGCTGTTTATCACTTCGGTCGTCATCTACTACCTCAAGACAAACACGTTCAAAACAAGGAAAAAGGGCTTCCTTCAGAATCACTTGGTGGAGCATATGCTGCAAAAGTGGTGATGGGATTCTTCTTAATTGCCTCCGCATTTTTCGTATTGCTGGTAATTCCAGCAATCTTGAAAGCGATTCTTGCGTTTGCAATGATCATTGGTGTGGTTTTTGCCATCCGCAAACTTGATGGACAAGATCGCGATCGAGTGATTGCGCTAGTCTATGTATGTATGGCTACCGTTATGTTCTGGGCTATCTACGAACAGCAGGGAAATACACTTCAGCTTTGGGCTGATGAAAAAACAGATTGGACTTTTTTCGGTTGGACCGTGCCGTCTACCTGGTACCAGTCTTTCAACCCGGCCATGATTTTCATGTTTGCTCCTCTTTTGGATATGGTTTGGAACTCCAGAGCAAAACTTGGAAAAACTTCTAGTTCAATCAGAAAAATGGGAATCGGAAGCATGCTTTGCGGTATCGCATTCATCATTATGATTCTTGCGGCTAAAGTAGTCGGCGCTGGCCCTGATAAGGGAAGCCTACTTTGGCTGGTAATCACCACCTGGTTGTTCACCATGGGAGAACTCTATCTTTCACCAATCGGGCTTTCATTTGTAACTAAGGTTGCTCCTGCAAAAATGATCTCGATGATGATGGGTGTATGGTTGATGGCTTCATTCTTCGGAAACTATCTAGGCGGATTCATTGGAAGCTTTTATGAAAAACTTCCTAAAGATATATTCTTTCTAATCTTGTGTTCTATGGGCGTACTGGTCGGCGTCTTCTTCTTTGCGATGGAAAAGCGTCTGAAGAAGGTCGTTGGGGACGCCTGATTCATTCAAATTCATTAAATTACTTCAATAGGCTGAGTGGCAACGCTCAGCCTATTTTATTGAAATCATTGAAAAAATAATATTGATTTAGCAATTACCTGACTAATCCGATAAACTACTAGTATGGTAGGCCTTTTTAGGTTTGGAACAGGAGTTTTATCCTTGGTTCTGGTGTGCTGCTTAACCGCTTGCACACAAGGG
>CALPVV020000127.1 GCA_943327105.2 Nitrosovibrio sp. Nv4 | reverse complement strand
ATCTGCCTAAAACAAACCGGTAGCGACCTTTTCAACTCAAAACTCCCCCTCTTTTCACCTGGCCTCGGTGCCGGTTACTATACTGCTCCCTATCTTTACGGATCAGCCCTCTGGACTTCGATCTTTGGCGATTCAATTGCAGCCTTCCGATCTTTTGCCGCATTCATCACTTGCCTGACTATTGCCCTGATTTATCTGTGGATGAAACGCAAGACCAACACCCGCATCGCCTTGATTGCAGCACTATTGGCATCAGTCAGCCCGTGGGCGTTTCAATTTTCCAGAATTGCCTGGGACCCACCGCTTGCACCATTCTTCATGATGCTTGGCCTTAACTTGTTTGAGTCCCGAAAAAAATGGAACTGGATTGCCGGCACTCTTGCCTTTGCTTTGGCCAGCTATTCGTATCCAGCGAGTCGCATTCAAATGGCACCTCTTCTTTTTTTGATTCCTGGAATGGACTGGAAAAGAAAACTCAAAAGCTTTGTTCTCTATCTGACATTACTGCTTCCACTATTGGTGCGACCACTGACTGACCCAAGGTTTACCCTAAGAGCCAAAATGCTCGTCTTGTGGAGCGATCATCCGATGAATCCGCATCATGATGCTGGACTGGTAGAACTGACCATCGCCTTTTTGAAAAACATGGCCTTGCACTTCACACCTGATTTTCTATTAATGACCGGTGACCGAAATCTACGGCACTCGATTCAAAGTGCGGGAATGATGAGTGTTGCCGAATGGATGATTCTTGCCTTTGCCCTTTTGATCTTCATCTGGAAGCTTGTGCGTCTTCAAAAACCGTCACTCGACCGTATTGTGCTGTTTCTGACCGCCGGTGCGCTACTGGGAATTGTTCCCGCAGCCCTCACTTGGGAAAGCGTGCCCCATGCACTACGTGCCATCGGCGCTTGGCCGTTTTTTATATTGCTTGCGGCATGGTTATTTGAAAAACTTAATCTCAAGCAAACCAAGATCTGCACCACAGCGCTGGTCATCATCACCCTTTTGTTTTCAACTCGTTATCTGGTGAATTATTTTTTCGAGTACCCGCAAATCGCTGCGAACTGGTTTCAAACTGAACACAATCGCCTGGGCAGTGCTTACGATCAGATGACGAATCAAGGAATTTCGTGCAAAACTCTTCAAGAGGAAATGAAAAATGGATCTCTCTGAAGTCACCACAAACCCCAATCGTCACCCTTGGGAAATGTCACGAGCCGAGTTCGTATTGAAACTCCTTGAAGACAATATCGCATTGAATGAAAATTCAAAATTACTCGATATCGGTTGCGGAGACCTTTATTTTTCATTGAAAGCAAGAGCAAGAAACGCAATTGAGATCGATGCAGTCGACCTGGCATTCGATGATGATGAAACCCGCTTCAAGGGTATTCAAAAAATCAAACATCTTGATACGGTCATGAACAAACAATACGACATCATTTGTGCGATGGATGTTCTTGAACACGTGGACAACGACGAAGCGCTGCTGAACCGTCTGATTAAAATGCTGAAGCCCGATGGAATTCTGGTCATCACCGTACCTGCGTTTCAATTCCTCTATTCGTATCACGACCTGAGACTGAAACACCTGCGCCGCTACCATCGCGGGCACCTTTCTTATCTCATCGAAGACCATTCCAATATTTCAATCGTGGAATCATTTTATTTTTTCCACTTATTGATCTACGTAAGAATGGCTGAAAAATTCATTCAATTCATTTTGAATCTGAACCCGAAGAAAAACCATTCCAACGCAGTGAACGCATGGAAACATCCGGAAGCCCATCCATTAACGCGTTCACTTGGAACCATCCTGACCACAGATGCAAAAATCTGCCGGATGCTCGCGAAAATCGGAATTCGATTGCCGGGACTTTCACTCGCCACTGTCATACGAAAAAAAGCAGAGACTTAAAAATCAACTTTTCGATTTGAGTGATTTTTTGTCCCTACGTTGACGATGGAATGTGATTGCGAAACGGTGTGCCTCATCGCGAATGTGGGTCAACAATCGATATGCTTTTGAATTCGGATAAAGCGGAATCGGGTTCACCCTGTTTGGTATGAAAATACGTTCCTGGGTGCTCTCGACCTCTTTTGAACGGAAATTCTGTTCGGTTCTTGCTTTGGCTAAACCAACGAGCTCTACCCCTTGAATACCGAGTTCATCAAAAATCGCCTTGGCCTGGGATAACTGCCCTTTACCACCATCGACCACCACCAGATCCGGCTTTTCATTGCCAGTTTCAAGATCCATCTTACTAAAGCGACGATCGAACACCTCACTCATACTGGCAAAATCGTTTTGACCTTTCACGGTTTTTATACGGTATTTCCGGTAAAGATTCTTATCGGGCGCACCATCAATGAACACCACTCGCGAAGCAACCCCTTCGTCGCCCTGAAAATTTGAAATATCAAAACATTCGATTCTTCTGGGCAAACGATCAAGTCCCAGCTTCGACTGCACTTCTTCAAGAGCAGTGATACCGTGACCGGCACTTTCTTTTTTGGCACCATCAAGGGCAAAACGTGCATTCGTATGGGCGACATTGACCAGTTGTTTTTGAAGATCAGATGCCGGCGTCTTGATCTTCACATTGAGTGCGTTTTCAAGCAGTTCAAAATCTTTCGGTAAGGTTTTCAATAACACTTCACGTGCATGGAGCACTTCATTTTGCTCATCCATCAGAATCACGTGCTGGGCGAGCAAATCATAGGCTATTTCTTCATCTCTCAAGCTTGCATCAAAATTGAAAAGGTCATAGTGCTTGACGACAATCAACTTGCCACCGCGCACCTGAAGAACCACTCCGTGTGCCATGGAATCGTTTTTTTCAAACGCGAACACATCCACATCCGGTCTTTGGTCAGGGTCAAATACCGACTGCGTTTGTGATACGATTTGTATGCTTTGAATTTCATCGCGTATTCTAGCGGCATCTTCAAACCGTTCTTCTTCAGCCGCTTGCAACATATCGAGCTCAAGCTGCTTCACCAGATCCGTGCTTTTTCCCTGCAGCACCGCAATCGCTTCTTCGATCAACGACTGATAATCTTCTTTTGAGATCTTATTCACACAAGGCGCAGTGCAAAGATCCATCTGATGAAGAATGCATGCGCGTGATCGGTGCGAAAACGTATTATCAGAACAATCCCTAAGCCGAAGCGTTTCGGTCAAAAGCTTCATCACTGTACGCGCTGCGTACCCCGAAGGAAACGGACCAAAATAACGAGATTGATCGTTGATGACCTTTCGGGTCCACCCCAATCGAGGAAAAGGGTCTTTCGTTGAGATCACCAGGTAGGGATAATGTTTGTCGTCTTTTAATCGAACATTGAATTTTGGTTTATGTCTTTTGATGAACGTGCATTCGAGCACCAGTGCTTCATTTTCGGTTTCAGTGTGAATGATTTCAAACTCTTCGACGTTTTGAAGCATGAGTTCGGTGCGTGGATGATCATGAACGATGGGTTGGAAATAAGAACTGACCCTCGCCCTCAAGCTTTTTGCTTTACCGACGTAGATGATCTGAGCGCCTGATTTCATCAAGTAAATGCCTGGCGTTGTAGCCAAATTTTTGGCTTTTTCAAGCAATTCGGTGCGTTTTTGTGAACGCTTAATGACTTCTTTTCCAGTGCTCATAACCTGCTTTTAAGTTATACTAAAACGACACTTATGAATACTTCTTCTGCTGCTCTCTCTGTTGGAAAAGAAATGGTTTGTTATTGCACCCGTTGCAAAATGGATCTTGGCCACACCATCATGTCAATGGTTGGCGGAATGCCTTCACGCGTGATTTGCCGCACTTGCAAAAGTGAGCACAATTATAAGCCGAAAAAAGGCGTTAAAGAACCCGGCGCAACTGCAACAGGAAGTACACGTACCGCTGCCCCACGAGTAGCACGTGAAGCAAAAGCAGAGAAGACGGTTCCAGTCGAGCTCGAATGGATGAAACAACTCAATGCCAGCAACCGCCCGATGCGTGAGTATGCTGCCAATGAAAGCTTCTTACTTGGAGACCGAATCAAGCACCCAACCTTTGGGGAAGGCGTGGTTCAGCGATTGGTTCACCCGAACAAAGTAGAGATCATTTTCCGCATGGATATCAAGGTGTTGATTCATGCTGGCGCCCCCAAGAATTAATTAAATAATTTTAGTTTACTACCTTCCATTCAAAGGCTATAGTTCGGGCCGTGATGAAGCGTGGTTTTTGGTTAATAGTAGCGGCACTTTTGGTGAGTACACCGGCGCATACTTTTGCCCAAGATCATATTTCGGTATGGAGCCCTCGCACACCACTCACACCAGAAGAAGCCTTCGCGT
>CALPVV020000126.1 GCA_943327105.2 Nitrosovibrio sp. Nv4 | reverse complement strand
TGTTTCTTTCCACGCGCCCTGAAAAACGAATGCTCTCTGACGAAGTTTGGGATCAGGCTGAAGGTTCATTGAAGGCGATTCTTGATAAAATGGGCCGACCATACAAAATCAATCCAGGCGATGGAGCATTCTATGGCCCGAAAATCGACTTCAAGTTCAAAGATGCGTTGAAACGTGATTGGCAGCTCGCCACGATTCAATTGGATTTCAGCATGCCTGAAAAGTTTGAACTTGAGTATACCGGTTCAGACAATGCTCCGCATCGTCCGGTCATGGTTCATCGCGCGGTACTTGGTTCTCTTGAGCGTTTCATGGGGGTCATGATTGAACATTTTGCGGGCGCTTTTCCGTTCTGGTTGGCTCCGGTGCAATGTCGATTGATTCCGATTGGCGACGCACACGTTGAGTACTGCAAAGAGTTTGGTAAGAAGCTCCAGCGCATGGGGATTCGATTCGAGATCGATGATCGGAATGAGAAAATGGGACTGAAAACCCGTGAGGCTCAAATGCAAAAAATTCCGATGATGTTCGTAGCGGGTGACCGTGAAATGGCTGACGGCCAATTTGCAGTGCGTAAGTACGGTGCAAAAGATTCTGAAGTCCTGAAGATCGAGGACATCATTGCGCTCATCGTAGACCTAAACTCGGTCCCGACAAAACCTTTTGATGTCTGATCGGGTTGTCCTTTTTTGAATGTCAAAAAAGCCACTCTGTTTTTTAAATATAAATAATTTAATAATGGCAAAAAGGGGATTTTGCCATGAAAAAGTTGTTTATTGTTTCATTCCTGTTTTCTACGATCACTTCTTTCGCATCTGTAATTGATTTGCAGTTTGATTCGAATGTCACTGCTAATCTTCGTAAGCAGGTGATGGGTGACTTTGAGTTGATGCAGAACATGGGGGCGAGTCGCGAGTCTCCGATTCACCAGGAAATCTTCGGAAAAGTAGATGGTTCAAATTACCTGCAATGGTTTCAGCAACGGGTTAAATATTTCGGTTTCAGCAGCTGTGGTGGACCAAGTGCAGTTGCTTGTGTGAAGCCACAGTACCTGAACAAGATCTGGGTAAGTGGCAACTATACCGGGATCAACCATCCTCAGATTGCCCGCTTGATGACTCTTTATCACGAAGCTCGTCACACCGAAAAAGACAAAGATAATTGGCCACATGCGAAGTGTCCTCGTAATTTTCCTTATCGCAGTATTTGGACGGGTAAGCGTCTTGCCGGAAACTATGCCTGCGATTCAACAGTATACGGTTCCTATGCGTCAGCATCGGTTCTGTTGAACAATATTTCAAAATTCTGTGAGAGCTGTTCTGAAAAAACAAAACAAGATGCAAAAATCTATTCTGACGATCAAGTCAAAAGGGTAGTTGATGCAGCATCTGTTGCAAGATTGAAACAGGACTTTGAAATCTGAGAGTTAGGCTGTTGGCGTGAATAGAGTCAATACGCTTTCCAGAAGCTCAGGTCTGTAGCGGTATTTCGAAGGGTTTGTTCCCTGTTCTTCCCGGATGATTTGAACCGCCTGAGCCGGAGTATAACGGCTGTTTTCATCTTCATCTCCGTTGATCAGATAGTCGAATCGGTCGGCGATGGAAAGCAATTGAGCCTCTTTCAACAAACGATCTCCGAAAATGCCAAACGGGTAACCTTCGCCACTCAACCATTCCTGGTGCTGCTGAATGATTTTGGTCACGTGATCACTGAGTACGATTTTTTTTGATTTCAGAAGATTTACCGAAAGGATCGGATGCTTTTTATATTCTTCCAGTTCTTCAGGTCGCATTTTCAGAGGGTCTTTTTTTCTGATCTCGTAAGGTAATTCGACCAATCCGACGTCATGAATCAAACCTGCCAATGCTAGATCTTCGGGTTTTCCTATACCTGTTCCAAGTGAAAATAGCGCTGCAAGAGTAGATACATTTCCCGCATGCGAGTACTCGTCTTTTCTTTGACCCAAAACCTGCTCGATGCGCTGATACCATTCGGCATTGCCACCTTGAAGAATATAACTCTTCACGATTTCTGCACAGTCTTTCAAGATGCGTTGCCCGGCTTCATATGAAGCGATTCCGTCCTGAAAAAGATCGGTCAGAATATTGCGAATGGCGCCTGAAAGGCGTTCGCGCTTTTCAGTGACTCCGAAATTCGAATTCGTAATGGAACGGAGCCTTTTTGCCATGTAACTGTAAAATTGTCCAAGCTGTTCAAATACCACGTGAACCGTGTTGAAGTGGTGTTCCTTGATTTTCTGGATTTTAGCTTCATCCATGGCTTCACCGGCATTAGTGATGCGCACGTATTTGCGGTTCACTGGTAGATAGATATTCGTATCAAAATCAAGAACGTCTCCGGCATTGATATCGATGATTTTTACCGGTCGATAAAATTCCACGGCTCCAAGGCTGGAAACGGAAATGATTTCGATGAATTTCGATCTCAGATGGCTGTTATCAATAGGTATGATAAAAATATCATCAAATCCATTATTGTTCAGAAGGTCTTTTTTGAATCCTTCTTTTTCCTTATAGTAAATGAATGAAGGGACTTCTTCGAATTTTTGTCGAATGATTTGCCCCAACTCATAAGGAGAAAAACCTTCTTTCGGCCCTGGTTTTTTTGAGAAAATCAAAGATGGTTGAAGACTCTCATCCAGTTCGGCTATTTTCTTGGGGTCAAGATCCACATCCATGACTCGGATACTTCCAAAAATATCGGTCAATTGGTTTTTAATGTCATCATCAACACCGATCAGTAACGCAAGGGGTGAGCTCATTTATTCTTGCTCCCGAATTTTCTTTCATGTACCAGTTTTAGTTTTTCAGCAAAGTCAGTTTTTCTCAACGGTTTGATCACGAAGTAGTCTGCTCCTGCTTGTATGGCGGCTACGATTTTTTTTTGATCTGATTGCGAACTGATCATGATGAAGCAAGTATCTTTGAATTTTTTTGATGCTCTGATTCGATTGAGAAGGTCCATGCCATTTGAGTTCGGCATATTGAGATCACATATCACCAATTCAAAAGGCGCACCTTGTGTTTGCATCTTTTCCCAGGCTTCAGCGCCGTCTTTACAGTCATGAACCTTTTCAAAACCAAGCCCACGGAAAAGAGAGACCACCGCCTCGCGGATGGAATTCATGTCTTCCACTATCAGGATTTTCGTGTCAGGCGGGAACATGTTAATAGGATAATATAATTTTTTTTACGATCATAGCGTCAATAGTTGGACACTTATATTTTGCTGTTCATTATTGATGCATTTGGCATAATTGAATTTAAGCTATGGCAAATGCAGCGGAACGTAGAAAACGAATTCGGGTACCGATAGAGCAGAAAATCAGGCATTCAAAATATCAGGTTCTAGGAACCCCGGTTTTTGAGGAAAATTCCGCAATTGATCTTTCCACTAATGGAATCTCTTTTGTCACAGCCCAAGAATATCGCAAGGGTGATCTGATCTTGCTACAGGTCGAGATTGATTCTGAATTACTCAAGCTTCTCGTTTGCATTGCTTGGATCAAGAAAGATAAAAAAGAAGTCGGCAAGTTTCAGGTTGGAGCCGAACTGATTGCAATTGATCCTGAGCATAAGAAGCAAATGCAGGGTCATCTTTCCAGTTTGATTCAGAAGTATTCCGCAAAAAACAAAAAGAAAACCGCAAAGAAAAAGAAGAAGCCGGCAAAAAAGAAATTGGTAAAAAAGAAACCGGTCAAAAAAACTGCGAAAAAACAGACAAAGAAAAAATCAGTCTCTAAAAAGAAAAAAAGCGGCACCAAGAAGACAAAGTGATGCGTAGAGATAGTTCCTCGTGATGGGAACTTTCATATAGAAAATTGAAAATACGGCAAATACGATCATCGTGATGATTTCTTGCGAGATCTTCAGTTGTGATAATGAAAAGAATTCCGAACCCATTCGATTTGCAGGAACCTGCAGGCAGTATTCAAAAAAAGCAATACCCCAGCTGCTCATGATGGCGATCCAGAGTGGCGAGGTTTTCATATTCTTCAAGTGTCCGTACCAGGCAAATGTCATGAACACATTTGAAAGAGTAAGCAGAAGTAGCGGGTTCAGTTGATTCATGTCTTGATCTCGATCGGCAAAGTGATTTTGGTTATACCTGTCGATTTAGGGAATCTGATTTCATTGCATTTGAGGATGATTGATTTGATCCATGCTTCAGAAGCAATCTGTCCATTTTGAGAATGAATCAAGTGTGCTGTCAGGATATTGGTTTTTTTCACATGACCTTCTGGAGCAATTTCAAGGCGAATACAAAAAATTCCAGAAAGGTCCATTCCGGTAAAAGAATCAATCAGGCTTTGAGCGTATTTGTCCATGGT
>CALPVV020000125.1 GCA_943327105.2 Nitrosovibrio sp. Nv4 | reverse complement strand
GGTCAGCCAGATGAAAACCGAGTCAAATCACTTGGGCTATAGCTCTAAAGAAGACGATGAGATTCTTCAAGAGATTCGTGATCGCGTGAAATCGATTGATGTGACTACTCCTTATCTTGCACGCCAAAAAGAATTGGCAGAACAAGGAATTCAAGGGTTCGAGGCAGAAGAAATTCTTGCTCGCGAATTCGGATTCACTCGCGATCATCAACCGGTAGTTGATGCTGAAGCAACCGGTGCAGAAGCAAGTGAACTTGCTGATCTGCAACTTCAGGGCGAACTCACCGTTGTGAATGAATCAAGCCTTGTTTCTCAAGATGTTCTCGACTCATTCTTGAGCGATGAAACCAACGCTCATGTTGAACTTTCTTCAACACATGAACTGTCAATTGAAGAATCAACCGAGATGAATCATGTTCGCGAAGCATTGAATGACATCGATCTCGACAAGATGATCGAAGAATAAAAATCTTCAGCTCATTGCGTTTTAGGACGCCGATGATTATTTTTTAAAAGCCGGTGGAGATCTCTTCACCGGCTTTTTTGTTATTTTTTGATCTTACTCAATGCTTTGTTAATAACGACGCTGAAATCTGAAAGGTAATCACCCTTACGGAAAGAAATATCATTAACTTTGCCGTCATCAGACATTTTCTCAAAAAAAGTACGCATCCGATACAATGGACCAGCCATTTTATGAGAAAGATACAGGGTCATCAATGATGAAACGATCAACCCGAAGATAAACGCCACCGAAACGTGCGAATAAAATTTTCCTGAAAGCTCATCAATGAATTTGAAAAATGGATTTTCAGGATGAAAGCCTGCATTATCACCCATTTTCTTCAGTTCACGCATTCCTACGTTCACCTGAAACAAAACAATGACAAAGATCACTACTGTGATCATTGCATTCCATAAAATCAGCGTTAATTGAAAACTTGGCATGATCAGGAACTTACGTCTAAATAATGATGGCCGTTGAGATTGAGTCATATATACTAAAAAGCATAACATCGGTTTTTTAATAATCAATATGGGTAATTGAAAACATGCTCAGTACTGCAAAATTCTGGATTGGACTCATCATCATTGGCACCATCGGTGGAGGAATTACTTACTACCTGAAAAACAATGCTGAAAACACTTCTCAATCAGTTGAAAACAGCACAGAAGAACCGGAACAGCCCGATCAAAACCTTCTATTGAAATCAGAAAAAAGAACGACAGGAAAATTCGAAGATTTCGATTATCACTTCGAACCTGGCACTACCTTCGAATTCGACTTCAAGCGTGAATACGGCGGGCAATCCCAAAACGAACCCGGAAGTTACAAGAATTTCGGCGAAACCAAAATCGTAGGTTCGATGCTGATACACTCGATCAAATACGAAAACAATGTCGTATTCATCATCGCAAAATTGAAGATCAAAGAACTTAACAGTCCTCTCTTCAATTTCGCCACTTCTTATGAATTCGGAATCATGAAAACCGGTAACGAAAAAACAGAAACAGCCGCCCAAGAAAAATTTAAAAACACGGTCATGTTCAGAATCGCTCCTACCGGAAGACTTCTGAAGGTATTTAAAAACAAAGATTACCAGATCTCAGATGAAGCAGCCTACATTGCATCTGACTTATTTGAATCAGCAGTGGTAGCTCTGCCTGAATCGTTCAATTTCAAGACCTCAGGTAAGACAAAGGGGACATTAAGTGACTCGAAAGGTACACGTTATGAAATGAATTTCAACGTGACCACCAAGGGTTCAGACGAAATTCAAATTCAAGGACTTACCGAAATCAATGCCCGAGACAGTAAAAGCACAGGCAATGATTCAGGAATTCTTCCCTATACTAAAAAATCGCTAGAGGTGATGTGGAATAAAAAAACCGGAATCCCGAACAGTGTTCATGTCGAGGTGGAACAAAAAATCAAATCTGGAGAAACTCTGATTGCAGGTGGAAACTCATTGATTCAAGCCGATTTCAAGTCAGCAGGCAAAAATCCTTACACGATCGAAGACTTGAACCAGTACGTCTTAAAATTCGATCTGGAAGCCATTCGGAAGAACCGGGAAAGAAAGAACGAAAAAAAAGACAGCATGGCTCCAAATTTTGCAGCCGCGATGAAAGCGGTAGAAAAAATCTCAGAATACTCGGAAGCTGATCGTGGAAAACTTTTCAATGACCTCACTGACTTGTTGAAGAAAAACCCTGAATTGATCGATAACTACGGCACCATGGCACGTCAATTTGCGCCCGGATCATTTGAACAATCAATGGTAGTCGGTGCAATGGGTGCCTTGGGTACACCTGAAGCACAAAAGCAGATGATCGACATATTCAATTCTGAAAACGCTGAGAAATCGATTAAAGAAAAGGTGTTGACCGAATTCGCAATCCCGCCGCAACCACTCACCGGTGAAACAAAATCTTTCTTAAAAAACATCTATAAAAATTCGAATGACGACGAATTGTCGAAAGAAGCGGGATATGCACTGGGGTCTTCACTCTCAAAGGCACAAGACAAAATAATTGTACTAGAGTTTAAAGAAGAACTGAAAAACGCAAAAACCACGGAAGACAAAAGTTACATTCTTGAAGTCATGGGCAACAATCGAAACAGCGACTTTATCAATGAAATTACAAACGCATCCAAATCAAGTGACCCAGCAATACGTGCCACAGCCGCTGATTCATTGCGTTTTACAAAAGAACCTTCTGGAAGAGACGCTTTGTTCAATGCCACAACCGACTCTAACCCGACTGTAAGACAAAGCGCATATGGTGCGCTTGCATATCAAGAGTACGACAATCGTACCTTTACGGCTTTATCCAAATGCGTGAATAGTGATTCAGATACGAACGTCCGTGCCAGTTGTTACGAAGTTTTATTATCGAGGCTGAATCACGAAGACACCGTAAACTTATTACGGAATCGAGCAAATAATGAACCAAGCGAACAATTAAAAATGAAAATCACAGAAGCGCTTCGACCAATAGAGAACTATAAAAAATAAAATCTTAAAATCTGAATACGAAGCCTTATACGATGATTGACACTAGTTGCGGCCATCATCAACTTCAGCTGCTGAATAAGCATATTCACACTTAGGAATCGAGTGCATCGCATTTTTTAATCTTCTGAGAGCAGAGTGATTTTTTCCGATCCCAAGATTCATAAAACTTGCTCTTGATTCATTTTGACTAAAATAAATGGTCTTTGAATCATAGTTTCGAATCAACACAGCACGTCCAAATGAATCACCTTTTGGGTGGGTTAAAAACTCAGATGAATCAGCTATCCAGTGTGCACTAGTCCTTAACTTGAAATCAGCATGATCATAATCACTAGTCAAAGTATAGCCTAACTTTTGCATGGTTCTTTCAATGTAATTATTTGCCATTTTTTCAAAATCATTACCATTTTCTGAAACAACCTGAAGTTCATACTCATAAGTACAAAGTGCATAACTGGAACTATTTGAAAAACCAACTATTGCGACGGCTAACAAAAAAACCATTTTCATAAAACTCACCTTTTCGATTTTAAATAATAAAACCGAACAATGGTTGACAAATTTACACGGGAATATAAATAAAGTAAACATTAAATTTAATGTTATTTTACTATAGTAAATTAACTTAATTTATCTTTTAACACTTACCTTGAACAAGAAAGCGTTACACGAAAGCATCGTTGGGCAGCACCTATATAGTGTGCACTTGCTTTTGGAGCTTTTCTTTTAATATTAAACTTCACTGCAAATGTAGAAAACTGATAAGTATCTAAAATGGCTGTCTTATTTTCAAAATCCCTCACGATTTCCTTACATTTTTTTGGATATCCCACTTCATTTACATCACAAGCATAAGCACATTCACCAGTCGTACCGTCTTCATTAGTTCCATAAGCTATTCTTTTAATTTTTTCACCTTCACTGCCAGTTGAATCTTTAAATTCCCTGAACGCAACTTTTAAATCTTTAAAAGCATTAGAGGAGTCATTAAGCAGTTCGAAAATACATTTTTCAACTTCAGCATTTCTTAATTCTGAAAGCCTAGAAAAGTTTTTGGGGTAATGAAACTCTGTTGTATCTTTAAGAGTATTATCTAATGTGCTCGAAGACGACATTAGAGTTAAACCAGCAATAGAGACAGTGCTATCATTGTTATTTAGCTTAAGTGTATTAAATTTATTTAATATTGAGTTTTTTATATCCGAACACTGACCATTGGTGAGCTTTGAAATATTATCCCTGAATTTAAAAATAAACGGCTCATTATCCGCGATTGAAACAGGATGAATGCAACCTGATTTAAAATAATGCATACCATACTTAGGTGCTTCAATGTCAATTTTAGCTGATCCGACAGAGTAAAACTCTTTAACAGAAGATGTACTGAAGTCCCTATCT
>CALPVV020000124.1 GCA_943327105.2 Nitrosovibrio sp. Nv4 | reverse complement strand
CTCAAATACCGTAAGGAGCTCAGCCAGTAGCAACGCTTTAACACTAACCGCTTTTAAAATAGGTCCAACCGGAAGCAGTTATGCTGAACTTTATTCTGGCATTTACTACTCAAAGCTCGATCAAATTTTAGTAACCGGTAAGTGCAGTGGCAATGTCAAAAAAATTCAAATGAACATTGCGGCCAACAATGGCATCAATAGCTCCGACAACGCAAATTGTAGTAACGGAACTTTTACATGGAATAAGACTTTCGCACTGGAGATGAGCCATTTGATCGAGTTCGTTCCACAAGACCAGGATGGGAAGAAAATCAGTGATTTATCTTCGCTCATCAAAACGGTGGTTTATGACAAGACTCCTCCGGAAGCGCCGACATTCACACTCCCCACCAGTTCCGAACAATACACCATCACGGATGCAACATCGCGATTGCTGATTAAAGGACAAGTGACAAAAGAAATAAAAAAAATGGTTGGTCCTAACAGCCTTAATCTGGCTCTTGCCCCTGATCAAGATGGAATTCACTTGAATTTTATGTATTACGCAAACATTACGATAGGCGGAACGATTCCTTTCACATTTACTGCGATGGATGGCGCTGGTAACGCTTCGATTAAAACCATGACGATCAACTCATTGATTGATGTCTCTGTTCCAGTCACCGCCCAAGAAATCGGAAGTTCTACTGTTACCAGCAATGGGATCACGATTCAATCAACTGCAGGCTTTTTGTCGGGTTCAAGCATCAACAGCAATGTGAAAAATGTTACTGGTAGTGCAGGAATAATCGGGAATTTATGAGGTATGATTCATGAATTCAAAAATTAAAACACTCATAACCGCATTGGTCCTAATTACAACAGCGAACAAAGAAGTCTTGGCATCTGCACTGATTGACACCTTCAATATTCAGTCTTATTTGAAACTCTCAAACAACTCTCCTATCACCGCAACGACTGGTGATTTCGTATTTGCAATTTTCAAGGGAACCAATTGTATCTGGGCAAAAAGATATTCAGGAATTGTGATTTCAAACGGAGTCATGAATCACAAAATCAACGGAATGGGCACCAATATTTCGGCAATCAACAACACCAGTGCGCCAACCGGTGAATGTGTCGGAAACTTTTCAAGTATCAATTTAGATGCAAACTTATTGAGCGCAGGAACTGCGGCAAGCCTGATCATTCGTGTTTACACTGAAAGTTCAATCGATACCCAAAAACCGATCTGGGATATTCCTTTGAACTCTGCCCCTACAGCATTCATTGCCAATACAGCAAATTCGGCCAACGACCTTGTATCAACCATAAAAACCAACTCTTCGTCTGGAGCTACAGATGCAGGTAAGTTCGCTGTTCTGAACTCGAGTGGTTACATCGACAATACGATGTTGAACTTCTCATCATTTACATTCTCTAATTCGCAAATTTCAGGATTAGGCACTGCCTGCACCATGAATACAGGCAACACCATTGGAACAATACCCACCCTTGGTTCTGGTGGTAAGCTCTCATCAACCCTATTGCCTACTTTTCAAGCCAATAAAATCATCGCAACCGATGCAACCGGTTCAATGAGCGGTGTTTTCAATACGACACAAACATCTTCTGGCTCAAGCGACGTGAATAAGATTCCATTATTGAATGCCTCCGGGAAAATTGATCAAAGCATGGTTGATTCCACAACCCTTTCAATCAACCCCAGCAACTTAAGTGCACCCGTCCCGGTGACGAATGGAGGCACTGGTGCAATCAGTTTTACCAATAACGCCTTATTGACTGGAAATGGGCCGAATACCATTACAGGAATCAACCCAGGCACATCAGGTACAATTTTGTATTCTAATGGAACAAACTGGAGTGCGGCAGCGCCAAATAACGCTGGTATTGTTGATACAACAAGCAACCAATCTGCCATTGCAGGTAACAAAACATTCACAGGAACTACCACTCTGAGCGGTTCGATCACTCTAGGAAATGGAGGTGCAACCTTTCAAAAAGTACTCAACTGCACCATCCCTAACACGCTTCAGGTTTCTGGTTCAGAAACGATTTCAACCTGCACAGGAGCAACCACCTCATCAATTGCTCATTGTTCTCCTACCAATGGCCCGACCGGCTGGATTATCGGCAGCGCTCGAATAGGATCAAGCAACACGGTATCGGTCTTGCCCTATCAGGTTACAGGTACCAATGATTGGACAACCGGATTTCAATGTGTAGTTTTTGTACCTTAATCAAATTGGCAAGTTAAGATTGAACTCACCTACAATACGTCTGGCAGTGGAAATTCCACGGCCAGCATCCAACTCTTCAGCAAAAGATAAAGCAGAAATCCTGACTAACCAGAAATTAAAACCGGCACCATAGGTTGCATTCAATTGATTCAATCCGGCTTGTAGAGATATAAAACCTAGATCTGCTTCAGCGCCCACATGAAACTTGTTGGAAAGTGCAGTTGATAAGAACAGATTTTTAAAATCCATCCCCAGACTGAAGGTCGCGGACTCGAGTTTTGTTTTTACGCCCACCCCTAAATTGACAGCCATTGGTATGGATAGTGTTCGAGAATCTGAAAACTTGGTGCTTCCAATATCAGTTAATGATGAACCTACTGAAAAAGTCGTATCTGGAGATACTTTACGGAGAAATTGAAAGCCGGTATCGAAACCAAATCCGGTTTGAGTTGTCCCTATGATGCTAGCAGCGTATTCGGGATCAGATCCGATTTTCAGCATTTCATCAATTGCCAAATCGTAGGCCCCACCCCTACGAAAAAGCATTTTTCCAGATAGTCCCCAGCGAAATTCATTTGGAGAACGACGTCCATTTTTAAAACTCCATGCTCCCCCAAATTGCAGACCATGAGTCAGCATTGCAGACAAATCAAATGTGGGATTGACCGGATTGTATTGATTAATCACCAGCTGACCATCCATCAGATACGCTATCTCAAAATGCGGCAATTGCACTAAAGTCAGCATATCAACTCTACCAGGTATCGATACCCCCATGATGCTATTCAGCGTATTAATGGATGCACCTTGGGTTATGGCAGAGTAAGCACTTTGATTCAAAACTGCATCCCAGGATGTTTCACCTAGAACATCTAAAACACGAAATGACCTTTTTTCGTTTCCAGCAAGACCTGCCACATTATTAAATAAAGCATATTCATCATCGGCAAGTCCGACACCGACTCCGCCCATCGCCATTGTTCTAGGTTGACGGATGAGTTCGAGCGTCTGCTCTCTTGAAAAAGCTTCAGAAGAAAATAAAATCGAAGTCAGAGCAAAAAGAAAATTCATGGTGCCCATCTTGAATCGATTTCCTTGATCACACCAAAAGCAACAGAAGAGGCCGCCAATGGATCTTTATCGGTTTCATAACAGGCGTCACGAAAACGAAGTCGTTTCATTGCATTCTTGCACCTTAAATCAACATCAGGATCAGCAACTAGATCAACCGTCTTGCACTGCTTTTCACCAGCTTCGATCAACTTATCCAAGACCACTTGAATCGCAGTCAATGCTGTACCCAAAGAGCCTGATGCAAGTTTGGATAATTCAGCAACACCATCATTCATATTGAAAAGACCGGTGGCAAAAGAGCACCCAGCCTTAGTGGTGTCGATTTTAACCGCTGTCGTATCTGGCCAAGTCGTTTGCAATGTTTGCTGTTGATTGTAAGAGCCCGTCACTGGATCTCCGTAACGACTCAACGAAACTCCCAAAAGAGCCATGGAAGAGAACAGCAGAAGTATGTTTGCATTATCAGTTCGATCTCGGGAAAGTATTGAACCAATATTATGGGTATTGATCACCACCTGATCAAATGAAGAAACCACCGTGTTCGGTAAAAGTACGGATTGAATTGCATCTTGCATCAGCCAAAAGCTCTGCATCTTCACATCAGTGGCTGAATTGGATGGAAAAATCTGTGCCAGAGTATTAAAAAATTTTGTTGTTCCTGCTATCGGATCGATATCATAGTTTCCGGAAGATACACTGGTCAAAACCGTATAAAACTTGAAATCAGCATTGCAGCCCAGAGCTGATGCATACAACATTCGGATTTCATTATCTGAATATTTCGACTCGAAAAGTTCCGATGCTTTTTCAAGAGCAGCTCCACAATTCATCGAATTCAAGTTACTTTTAATCGAAGAGATCATCGAGTTACGATCTGATTCACTATCGATATTGAATGGTGCGTTTCCGCAACCGGAAAGCAAAAGTAAAATTACCGGACTAGTAATTTTCGCAATAAGAGACAATCTTGCGACAACCGGCAAGTAAAGTTTCGACATCGGTTGCAAAACTGATACGAATGCATTTCGGCGCGCCGAAATCAACGCCCGAAACCACTGCAACCTGCTCATCCTTAAGTAAATCCTGTACAAATCCATCCGCATCCTGCTTGGCCTTGTTACCGACAAACACCCCAGACAAATCGATGAAAAGATAAAATGCACCCTGAGGCTCGTCTACCTTGATTTTCGCT
>CALPVV020000123.1 GCA_943327105.2 Nitrosovibrio sp. Nv4 | reverse complement strand
GCCCACCGAAAAAGAACTCGAATTCTTGTCTGCATTCAAAGACTCGTCAGCTGCAAACCTTTCTCATGGACCAGTCGGTTCGGGAACAGCGCAGCCTTCGGCTGCTGCTAATGCTTCTGCAATGTGGATGCATTTCGGAGGAGACCTTACATGAAACATCAAGCAAAGGTATTTGGTAAAAAACAGCCATGGAACGACGCCTCTCCGGAATTGAAAAAAGAGTGGACGTTTGAGCGTCGACCGGGCGGCTGGGTGATTGCATCGCATGCGAATGCGGATGGTTCGATTGAGCGCGTGAGATTTTCTTATCATCAAGTGAAGAACCAATTCTGGGCAAAGCTGCCGAAGAGTTCGGTCACTCATGCGATCGATTTTTATGGTGAGCGGGCTGCGGTGGCAAGAACAGGTGCTCAAAGTGATTCCGCATCTGATTTTACGGCTCAATTTCCAGGTAAAGTTCGTAAAGTGATGGTCAAAGATGGTCAGGCAGTTGAAGCGGATGCGCCGTTGTTGATGATTGAAGCCATGAAGATGGAATTTGCCATCAAGTCATCCGAACCAGGAGTGGTGGCCAAGGTTTTGGTGGAAGAAGGCCAACAACTGAGTCCCGGACAGAAGTTATTGTTGTTTGAAGTATTGCCGAAAGAAGGAGCCAAGTAGATGGTTCAAATCTTCGAGGTTGGACCCCGTGATGGTTTGCAGAACGAGAAACTGATTCTTGGGCTTGATGACAAGCTCTGGTTGCTCGATGCGCTTTCAAAAACCGGAATCCAAAATATCGAGGGCGGTGCATTTGTCAGACCTGACCGGGTTCCTCAGATGGCCGATAGTGATCAGGTTCTTGAAAAGTTAAACCCGACTGCGGCCGACTATTGGTTTTTGGTTCCGAATCAAAAAGGGCTTGAACGTGCACTTTCCAAGGGCGTGAAGAATGTGGCTTTCTTCACTGCGGTGAGTGAGACCTTTAATCAAAAGAACATCGGCATGAGTGTGGATGAATCTTTTGCTGAAATTCAGTCGATGATGAACATTGCAAAAAAAGAAAATCTGAAAACGCGCGGATATGTTTCAACCGTTTGGGGTTGTCCGTTTGAGGGGCGCATTCAAAGTTCCAAAGCGATCACCTCAATTGAAAAAATGATATCAATCGGGGTCGATCAGGTTTCAATCGGTGACACGATTGGTGTTGCCAATCCGAACGGAGTGCAGGAAGTCTTGAAGCCACTGCTTCAAAATCATCAAGGTGACTCTAAAAATCAGATCGCAGTTCACTTTCACGACACTCGTGGTACCGCCCTTGCCAATGCATTGAAAGCGCTTGAATTGGGTGTGGAAGTATTTGATTCATCGGTGGGTGGTTTGGGTGGTTGTCCGTTTGCTCCCGGGGCTGCAGGAAATCTCGCCACCGAAGACCTGTTGTATCTTTTCAAGGAAATGGGTGTTCAGACCGGCGTGAATTATCAAAAGCTTTGTGAAACCGGAATGGAATTGTCAAATCGCATGAAGGGTAAGTTTTTTACCAGTAAGGCACTTCAGGCATTCATCGCCAATTGTACCAAGAATACTGCGTGGGATTCATGAAGATACTTTCGTTCATCAAGGCAGTAGTCTTGTTCATCGGAATGACGATCATCGCCTTATTGGTGATCGTTCTGGGATTGCCTTGGTGGGGGAATCCGATTTTGAATCGGGTGTTCATCACTGTGTTTTCAAAATTCACCTGCCTGGTGGTGGGAGTCAGGCTGAAGACAATCGATCAAGAGAAAATCAATTCCAGACGTCCGGCCATCTTGATCGGCAACCATCAAAGCGGTCTTGATTTCTCATTCATTGGCGCCGTTTCACCCGATCAATCGGTATTGGTTGGAAAGCGTGAAATCGTCTTTATTCCGATTGTCGGATGGTATTTCAAGATCGCGGGTAATTTGTTCATTGATCGTGCCAATTCGCGTGATTCGCGCGAACGGGTGAATCAGTTAGCTGAAGTCATTGTCAAACGTAACCTCGATGTCTCGATTTTCCCGGAAGGAACCCGCAATAAGAAAGCCGATGGCAAGTTACTGCCTTTCAAAAAGGGCGCCTTTCATATTGCTTTTGCAAAAGGGCTTCCGATCATCCCCGTGGTTTGTTCCAATCTGGGGGGTATTGCCGTTTGGGAAACATTTGACCTCGCTGGTGGTGATGTATGGGTGAAGGTTCTTGACCCGATTGAAACCAAAGACATTCCTCAAAAAGAAATCAATCTGTTCATGGAAAATGTTCGAAACCTCATGCAAAAAGAACTGGATGTATTGAATGCCCAGGTAAAGGGACGCGGGTGATCGTGATGATGGCAAGAAACTCACTTTTGATTTCTTTATGGCTTTCGCTTTCGGCGTGTTCACACTCTTATCTTTTGAAGGCGAAGAAAAACTCTCTTGTGATTGACCAGGTGAATGTTCTGGCGGTGGCTTACCATCGTCCTGAATATGCTCCTGCCGATGAAGATGACTTCAGTTATAAAAATCGTGAACTTTCCTGTCAGCTACCTTCGGATTTTTTAAAGGATCTGAAGTCGAAGCAATCGGCGATTTTTGAGTGCTTGAATTCGATCGGTGACATCGGGCTCACTTATTACTATGTGCCTGAGAATCAGCCATTTTTGGAAATCGACGCCAACGACAGGGCTAACCCGGAATGTGCGTTGAAACAGCTTTCCAAGATTCCATTACCGCGCGAAATCTATTTCATGGGTCGTGACACCACCATGGAAACGAAGGGCGAACCCTTGGGATGCTATTCGATCAGCTTCAGTGTGAAGACGAATCAGGTAATGTCGACCGAATCAAAAGTTGCTAAAAAGAAGATCAAGCTTCCGGTCTATACCGGTCGAGATTTACTGACTACTTCTGATCTGTATCTTTGGTACATGACGTCTGTTTTTAACATTCTGAAGGCCGATGAGAAGGCTTTGGGTAAATGGTGGGCTGTTCCTGTTCCTGAGACGACTTGCCGTGCCTGTTTTCATGGCGATGCATTATTCAACGATAAGTATTCAGGCAAAATCAAGCCGGTCTTTTGGCCTTGACGCCGTTTCTGAATTTAGAGACAAATGTGCCCTATGAACTGGATAATTGTAAGTTGGGTATTTGTTGGAATTTTAACCGCAGTGAACGTTTTCGTTTTCTTGAAGCTTAAAAAAGCTTCTGAGCAAATGATGAAAATGGCATTCCCGAACGCAAAGAACATGAACGATGCGCTTTCACAAATGCAAGGCATGATGAGCGGTATGGGTGGTATGGGCGGTATGGGTGGCAAAGGTGCAAAACCAGGCCAACAAGGTATGCCCGACATGAGCGCATTGATGGGCCAAATGAACAATCCGAACATGCAAGCGCAAATGAAAAAAGCGATGGACATGCTTGCTCAAATGCAAAAAAACCAGAAACGCTAGTTTTTACGGTTTTGTCGAAAAACCTTTAATTGCTCAGCAAATTTTGTTTTAAGAGTGGTTTCCGCAATGGGATCCACTCCCAGAAAACTCAAAGTTTCAGCCGCGGCCTCGAGTGTGGAAACGCATTCAGGCCGCGGTTCTTTTCTGATGTTACCGTAAAGTGATTTTTGTTTCGGTATCAGGTGCATTCTTCTGGTTTTTAACAACCAGGCATTGCGCCACCAGAGGGTCTTTGCTTGTGCCCAGGTTCCATCGAGTAAAATGATTCCACAAATGGGTGAATCTTTCTGATCCATGAAATAAAGGCCTGGCTCTGTACCAATCCGCTCTTCCCCTTGCTTTTGAGTGCCTAAATAAAGAGTTCCCCAGTTCGAAGGCTTCTTGAACTCTGGAATTCCTTCAATCGCTTCAAATTTTTTCAGCGCTGCTTCCAAATTTCTCCAAGATAATCCGACCTTCACCTGACAAGGGTGCAGGGTCTCTTCGAGTAGCCTAGCCGAGCTGACTGCGTTGTCTTTTCGAGATGGCTCTTGAGGATGCTGAAGAACCAGTACTGGGATGGGGAGCGTTATTTTGTCCATGAGCTGTGAAGTTTTTAACTCAACCATTCTCGAATTGACAGGAAAAACTCTCTTTCATAGGGTTCTACTAATTTCAAAAAGGGTGGGGAAACGCATGAAACTAAAACATTTTACTGCAACGGTTTTTTCTTTAATTTGCTTTGGATTTCAAGCACATGCGGCAGGTCCAATTGATGCCGTCGCCCGTGATTTTCTCCGCACAAAACTCAATGTGAACTTGAGTGAGTCTTGTTCGGTTATTGAGCGCATTGGCGGCGATTCGTCTGGTCCGTTCGAGCGCACCGATTACTGTAACGAGTCCGAATTAAAAGGTTTGAAGTCGATTTCCGGCAAGGTTTATCGCGTTGTCGATGGTGACACCATTCACTTTTATGCGCTCAATAAGTTGCTTGGTATTCGCATGCTCGGCATCGACACTCCTGAATTGCACTTCAAATCGATGGCCCAGCCGAAGTGGGGAGTTATTGCTAAAAACTCTCTACTTTCAATGGTAGCCAGTGGTGACATCATTACTCTTGAGCTCGATAAAGTTCGCT
>CALPVV020000122.1 GCA_943327105.2 Nitrosovibrio sp. Nv4 | reverse complement strand
GATGCAGTCAGCTTCAAATCACCAAAGGGCGAAGAAGAGCTGGAGATCATCAAAATCGAGTACAAAGAAATCAACTAAACTGTTCAGTGTCGATTGAACCAGAAACATCGCTGCGGATACGGGCGATCTGAAAACCGCGCTTCTTGAGTTCTCGTTGTACATTCATCAAAATGCCATCAAGGATCTGATACTGAAATGCAAAGTTTGCCACCGGATAGACAATACGCCAATGCGCGCCCTTCGCGCTCAAGTCTCGAAGCATGACAAAATGTTCGGCTGTCTGAAGTACACCATTTGAATTCTTCAAAACATCCTCAAATACCGCACGCACTTCATCATCAGGCGCATTGACATCCATGTGAACCGAAACACCTCGATAAACCGGCTTGTTTCTCGATGAAAAATTCGAAATTTGAGAACCGGCAGCAACCCGGTTCGGCAATACCACCACCTCATCCATCAAACCAAAAAGAGTGGTCGCCCGCCAATTGATTTCATGCACTTCGCCCATGAACGTGTTCTTATCGGTATGCACTTCGATCCAGTCACCGATTTCATAGGGCTTGTCAATCTGAAGAGCCACACCGGCAAAAAGGTTACCCAGGGTTTCCTGCAATGCAAGCCCTAGAACGACTGAAACAAGTGCCGAAGTCGCCAGCAACGGAGCCCAACGAACACCAAACACAGTGGTTGAGATCCATGCAGCAATAAAAATTGAAAAAATGAGAACCACCAGATCAACAAGCAAAACAGGCACTCCCATTTTCATGCTGTTGAAAAAAAGAAACTCGAATACCAGAACACGAATCGTGCGGACGAAAAAAAATGCCCCTGTGATTACGGCAAGAACACCACAATAAACATGAAAGCGCTCGAGATCGCCACCTTGCTGGTGAAAATAATACTGCAAGCCCCAAAAGGTCACAAAAACCATGAAGCTGCTCAAAATGCGGCCGAAAAGCTTCTTCAAATTACGATGACGGTCTTCACTGAGCTTCCGAAGGAAGATCTTGTAGAACAGATAAGAAAAAACAGCTGGAAGAACCAGCATCACCATTTGTTCGATTCCCAGCACTTCCAACAAACGTTCTTTGATTGATTCGATCATGCCCATTCATCCTGTACTTGCGGACGAGTCATGAGATGTTTCACACCACGATCCACACTCCACTCACCCTTGAGAATCCGATATACGGTTTCGGTAATCGGCATTTCTACTCCGCGATCCATCGCAAATTCGTAAACGATGCGAGTGGTGCGAACGCCTTCGGCTACTTGACCAAGCTCAGAAAGAATCTGCTCAAGCGGTAACCCTTTTGCCAATTGAAAACCGACCCGGTAATTTCGTGACTGACTGGAACTGCAGGTTGCAATCAGATCGCCCATACCGGAAAGACCCAAAAAGGTTTCTGATTTTGCGCCCATTGCCAGACCAAAACGAACCATTTCGGCAAGTCCCCGTGAAAGCAGCAATGAACGGGTATTCCATCCGAAACCGGAACTTTCAAGAATTCCGCTCGCAATCGCAAAAATGTTTTTAAGTGTTCCGCCCCATTCAACACCAACTAGATCATGAGCCGTGTAGACACGAAAACGATCGGTCGTAAGAACTTTTTCACCCACTTGAATCACATCATCAAAGGGCGATGCCACCACTGTCGCAGCGGGCTCATTACGCGCAAGTTCGCCTGCAAGGTTCGGCCCTGAAATAGCCCCGATTCGCACGATCGGCAACTCTTCACTGAGCACCATTGAAATGCGTTTCAAGGAATGCTCTTCGATTCCTTTGGTTGCATGTAGAACAATCTCGTCTCCCTTGAAATACTTCGCTGCTGCTCTGGCGACATCTCGGGTTGCATGCGATGGCAATGCAAAAATGACCATTTTTGGGCTTAAATCGAATACTTTTTCAAAGCTGCTCAGTGCCCTGATTCGCTCATGCAGAATGACATCTTTAGAATAATTCGGATTGGTCCGGGTCGAATTCATGACTCGAGCCTGGTCTTCGTTTCGCATATAAACCGAAACAGAACCGACGTTCTTTGCCGCCAGACTGGCGAGTACCGTCCCAAAACTGCCTCCGCCGAAAACGGCGATATTTGATTCAGACCAAAAATCCTTTTTCATCCGTCTCTCCGTAAAAATTGTGTTTTTGAGAAGCCTCATCCAGCTTTCCAAAACCGTAACCGGTCAATCGATTGCGGTAGTAGTACAAAAGATTCATGTCTTCGGTTGTGAATACACCGCTTGAAGCCTTCACGACTTTTGCATCATGAAACAAACCGAGCTGGCGCAAACCATCTTCGACCCAGATTTTCACATCACCGCATCGAAGGGCATCGCTGAGATGCAATTGTCCCTGGTCAGCCGCTTTCCTGATCATGTGGTAACAACGTTCGGCTTCCACATAAAAACGTTCTTGCTGAACGATTCGTTGAGAATCAGACAAACGCAAGAAACGGAACAGATCAAGGCTCGGATACTGTCGACGAAGCGCCTGGAAAAATGAAAACGCAACAAGATGAGAGCTAAGCGCCACATTCTCAGCGTGATATCGCTGGGAAATCTTCTCACCGAGCATTTTCGTATACTCGCGGTCACGCTGAGGAATCGCTACCAATTCACCATTAGAAGTCAGCCACGATTTCGGATCGATCGTAGTTCCATTGGGCCCCATTGAGCGGCCTTCTTCATCAACAAAATTTCCGAAAACATCCATCGGTTGCCCCACTCGAACCCAAAGCTCTGAACGGGTTGAAAACAACTTCCAGAAAAACTTGATCATATTTGCCAGGAAGAAGTCTTCCGGCTGATCGGCCGGCATGTAACGGTGTTTTCCTGAAGCTGCAAGATAATCCTCGATCAAGGACGATGCTTCGAATACGAAGTGATAGTTCATCACCATCGGCACAATGTAAATATTCGGATTCGGATGGTTCTCTTTCAAGCGTTCCAATTGCGCCTCTAGAGCGGTTCCAAGCAAACCCAATTTCAAATGACTTTCAATGGCACCACTTCGGACGCGTCCGCCAGCTGGAAAAAAGATGGAATGAATGCCGCGCTTGAGCAACGTCGTTGAATAGTTCTTGAGTGCAGTCTTGTAAACAGTACTGTTTTTCTGGCGATCAACGGTATAAGCGCCCAGGCGAGACAAGCAGAAACTGAGAAGTGGATTGGTGAAAAGATTCAACCCGGCCCCGTAAGCAAACGGAGGCAACATCATCAAGTGAATCACATAACCAATGAGCAAACTGTCAATGTTACTCAAATGGGTCGGCACCAGAAGAATGGTTCCTTTTTTTGAAAGTTTTTGAAGATGATCTACATGCCCAACCACCCTAAGGCGGGTCTGAAGACTTTCACTCATCCCCCAAGGAAGAATTCGATTCACACTGGCAGCATTCAATAACCAACTGAATGCCCATGGAGCGGCACGAGTCGCAAAATTATAAACTTCCGGCTCGAAATTAGCACAAATTTCGGTTGAGAAATGGTGGATGTAGGACTTCACCAGGCGCTTGGAATCTTCTGTCCCAGAAATTGATTTTAATTCCGATTGCACCCGACGGATAAATGCTTTGTCATTCACATTTCGTTGATGAATGTACGGTGAAGTCAACCAGTTCGATCGCGCCTTCTTCATTCGAAGACGTTCATGATAAAGGGTTTCCTCGAGCAAAAGACGTGGATCTTGCTTCGGGTTATCGACGATGATGTTCTTCATCGTGCGTTCGACAACTTCTTTGATCACATCCTGTCGGAAGGATCGATGGTCCAATTGGTAAATCTCCCCCTTAACTGGAGGATGATGATCGAATCGGACCGCCGGATGCGAGCCTGTACGTGGGTCGATAAGCATTACTTTATGATGATGGATTCTAGCGTTTGCGTAAAACAAAAAAACACAAACTTGCGTCAAGTTTTTGATGCTCGCTTCAAAGAAGAAACACAAAAACAATTCAAAATATGGTAAAAAAAACAGATGAAACCTCTCCAGTCGCCTTTAATTCCCTATGAAACGATTCCCACCATGGAAAAAATCGGAACTTTTCCGCTTCATATCCATGCGCTGAAGGACCTTGATCGATCGCTGGATGAAATCTGTAAAGTTTACGAACCTGAAAATTCACAGGAAGAAGAGCGGCTTCTGGACCTGTGCCCTTATTTTGGCGTGATTTGGCCCTCTGCCCGTGGTCTTGCCACGTTCATGAGTGAACGCAAATCTCAATTCAGTAAGAAAAAAGGAATCGAAGTCGGCTGTGGTCTTGCCTTGCCCTCTGTACTTGCTGCAAAAATCGGCGCCGACATCACTGCCACTGATTTTCACCCCGATGTAGGCGCATGGGTTGAAAAAAATGCTGAGCTCAATAGTGCAAAAATTCGTTATGCAAAATGGAACTGGACGGAACTCGAAGCGGCACCCGAGATGATTGAGCTCGGTGGCTATGATTTCGTTCTGGCAAGCGACGTGCTTTATGAAAGCCGCCACCCCGAAGATCTCGCCCACGCACTGGCCCGGTTGGTTCATCCAAAGGGCGCCATTTATCTTTCTGATCCAGG
>CALPVV020000121.1 GCA_943327105.2 Nitrosovibrio sp. Nv4 | reverse complement strand
TCAGCCTGAACGCCCACCATTCCCTCTTTTTTTCCGCTCAATAGCGCATGAACCGATACCGCACCCAAGGTTGAAGCAAGCAAACGGTCGTGTGCACTCGGGCTACCGCCCCGTTGCGTATGACCTAAAATTGCAATGCGCGGATCATAGCCGCGGTCTTCAAGCATGCCAGCAAGCTTGGTCACGCCACCAAACGAACACCCTTCCGCAACCACAATAATGTGACTGGTTTTACCGCGACGAACACCACGATCGATACTGGTACAAATTTCATCGACAGCTTTTTCTTTAGGCAACTTCACTTCAGGTACGAGGATGCTTTCTGCCCCTGCACCAATTCCGGTATGAAGCGCGATCATGCCGCAATGGCGGCCCATCACTTCAACCAGAAAAATTCGATCATGTGATGAAGCAGTATCACGGATCTTGTCAATCAATTCGATCCCGGTGTTCACTGCTGTATCAAAACCAACGGTGTCGTCAGTAAACGGAATATCAAGATCAATGGTACCGGGAATACCAATCACCGGGATTTTCCATTCTTGATGAAGCGCCAGCGCACCACGGAAAGAACCATCACCACCAATGACCACTAGGCCATCGATTTGATGTTGTTTTAAAATTTCAGCGGCTTTCTTGCGCGTCGCCTTTTCATGAAACTCAGGGCAACGTGAAGTTTTCAAAATCGTGCCCCCACGCTGAATGATGTTGGCAACTGAAGACGGATTCATCGGGTGAATCAGGTCTTCAATCAAACCCGAATACCCGCGATGAATACCAAATACCTCGACATCATTCGCCAGAGCGGTTCTCACCACGGCTCGAATCGCGGCATTCATGCCGGGCGCATCACCGCCACTGGTGAGCACGGCGATTTTTTTGATTTTTGAATTTTTGAAAGACTTTTTGAGTGAGAATTCTGGAAGCTTCAGCATGGGTTAATCATAACACCATTTTTGAACGAATCAAATCGACCATCTTCTTCAGAGAATCTTGAGAAAGATCGAGTTTTGGCCGAGTAAAATTCAAATCATCGGCACTATTGATGGGCACCAGGTGAACATGGGCATGGCGAACTTGAAGACCAATCACTGCAATACCGATCTTGGCACAGGGAACAGCTTTCTTGATCGCCTCACCTACTTGTTTGGCAAGAGCCATGATGCCGGCCAGTTCGTCGACACTCAGTTCAAGAAACGCATCTTCAACCCGCTTCGGAAACACCACACAGTGCCCCTCAACCAATGGTTTTTCTTCAATGATCGCCATGAACTGATCGGTTTCAGCAATCACCATTTCTGGCTTTTGACCGGTCAAATAAGGTTCAAAATGCGAATGATGGTTGGTGCCGGTCGATTGATTCATGAAAAGGAAAGCTCGTCGGGCATGCGCAAATCAGAACGTGGTGAAAGACTCACCTTGAAGACTTTTGGCCCCGGCGGAAGTGTCGTGCGCTTGAATTGCTGGGTAAAGAAACGCGAGAAAAAAATATCGATCGCTTTTGAAAGATGCTTCAACATTTCAGGTTGATCGACAAAGGCAACCTCAGCGAGTGCAAAAATCTTTTCTTTCGAAAACCCTGAATGCAGGTAGTGATACAGGAAAAAATCATGCAAATCATAACTACCGATCAAACTCTCGGTTTCTTGAGCAATCGTGCCGTCAGCCGACGGTGGCAACAGCTCAGGAGAAATCGGTAAATCTAGAATTTTTTGAAAGAGCGCCGAATGAACTGGTAATTGTTCTTTCAACCAGTGCAATGACAACTTCACCACCGTTTTCGGAATGCCCGAATTCACCGCATAATGCGCCATTTGATCGGCATTGAAGGTACACCAACCCAGTGCCAATTCAGACAAATCGCCTGTGCCGACAACCAAACCCTGTTTTTCATTCGCGATGTCGAACAAGATCTGCGTACGTTCGCGAGCCTGCGCGTTTTCATAAACCACGCTTCGGTCAGTCGATTCCTTACCCAGATCTTTCAAATGCTGATCAACTGCGGCTTGAATGGAAATTTCACGTACTTCATCAGCTTCTGCTGCTTTTAACAAATCACCCGCTAGCGCCAATGTTTGCGCTGAAGTGCCGGGGCCTGGCAAGGTCACGCCAATCAACTTCAAATCAGCGATCGGACTTTTTGCATAACCGGTGAATTTACCCTGTTTGAAACGATCACGCACTTCTTTAGCCACGAATAAGGCAAGTGTTGAATCTAACCCGCCTGAAACACCGATCACCAAACTGCCGGCACGCGATGAAACCACGCGTTTCATCAGTCCTTGCACTTGAATTTCAAATATATCGGCAAATGCCAAATCTTGTGAAAACGGCGCGGAAACCACTTCACGCGCTAGTTCCGTCAACGGTGTTCGATTCGGAGGAAAAAGCTGCGTCTGGTACTGCCCATAGTTGTGACTTTGAGTGAACTCTTCAACCGATTCAAGAAAACAAACATCTTTCATGCGCGAATTCAAAATCTTTTCAAAGTCGAAATCAACCACCACTGAAAAATCAGTGGTTTCAAACGGCTTCACTTCTGAAAGGCACTCACCCAACTCATAAGCAAGTGTATGCCCGGAAAACACGGTATCTTTTGTTGATTCGTCTGCACCCGAACTGGCGTAAAAATAAGCACAATGCAAACGTTCAGACTGAACCTTCAAAAGCTCGTGACGATAGCGGGCCTTATTCACCACTTCATTTGATGCAGATAGATTGATGATGAGATTTGCGCCCTTGAGTGCCAGTTTTTCAGACGGAGCATGCGGGGACCAGAGGTCCTGACAAATCTCGATTCCAACTCGCACCGGCCCACTCGTGAAAACCTGTGTCGGCGAAACGAGAAACTCGCCAAAAAGATCATGTTTCACCACTTCGTTCACACGGCGACCACTGATGAACCAGCGACGTTCGTAGAACTCGCCCATGTTGGGCAAAAAGATTTTAGGCACCACACCCAGCACCTTGCCGGCACTGATCACCCATGCACCATTCAACAAACGACCATCAGGCATTTGAAGTGGCGCACCCACCACCCAAAGCCCGAAGTAGTTTTTTGATTCAGCGACGATTTTCGCAATGGCTTGAGTCGATTCTTCCAGCAACGAATGCGAGTGAAAAAGATCTTCACAGGTATAGCCCGTGATCGAAAGCTCAGGGGTGAACAGAACATTCGCCCCTTGCTCGGATAAAATTTTAAAATGATTGAGAATCAGGGGCGCGTTTTCCAAAGGCTTGCCCAGCGCCATTTTCGGCACTACAGCGGCGACTCGAGAGAACCCGAACTCAGCCCAGGAATTCATGCGCAATTACCCGTTGGTCTGCGCTTCGGTAGCAACCGATGCATCAGCAGAAGCAGACTCAGAGGCAACTGCAGCTTCTTCAGCGTTTGCCTCTTCTTTCGCTTTTTCTTCCATTTTTGGAGAAGCGATTTGAACCGTGATCGCCCGTTCATTCAACGTTGCGCCTTCAAATTTTGTCACTGCTTCTTGAGCAAGCTCTTCCGTCGCCATTTCAACAAAACCGTAACCTTTAGAACGGCCGGTCTTCTTGTTCACCACGATCTTCGCGCTTTCGACTGTACCGGCAACACCAAGCACGGTGGCAAGGTCAGCATCATTCACATCAAAAGGCAGGTTTCCGACAAAAAGTTTCTTTGACATATGATGCCTACATTAGCGAAAATAAAGGCATTATGCCAACCCTTTTTACGAAGATCATCAATCGCGAGATTCCAGCTAAAATCGTTTACGAAACCGATAAAACCCTCGCTTTTCAAGACATTAACCCACAAGCGCCGCATCATTACCTGATTGTTCCGAAAATCGAGATTCCGACCATCAACGACCTGACCCCTGAAACGGCCCACTACATCGGTGAATTGTTTTTATCGGCAAAAGAAATCGCGAAGCAAATCGGCGTTGATGAGAAAGGTTACCGCGTGGTCATGAACTGCAACGCGGAAGCCGGACAAACCGTATTCCATCTTCACCTGCATTTTCTAGCAGGTCGAGCGATGCACTGGCCTCCGGGCTGATGAGCTGCTTTATCTGTTACTGAACCGGATACATCCGATCACAAAGCTGCACACAATCAGTATCATGCTTAGCTTGTTGTTTTTTCACCAGCCTGATTCCTTTCAGGTCAGCAATCAGATCAGCGAATTCGGCATTACCATACCCCATTGCATCGTAGAATTCCTTCAACACACCGACAACCAGCACTTCCCTGCGTGGGCAACGAAGACTGAGGTAACACGATACCGCACAGTGCTTGAATTTATCGTATCGATTCACCTGTGTTTCAGACCATTTTTTTGCTTCATTCAGGTGACTCACGGTACAACGCAGGCGTTTATCATTAATTTCGTGATTAGCGAGAGCATTAGAGGAAAGCATCAAAGGCAATAAGATCAAGAATGCTAGAATGTTTTTATTCATCAGTCCCTCCTGGACATTTGGAGATAAAGCAGTTGCGCAACCAGTTTAACCGTCCTTCAGGTGAGTTGAGAATGAAAAATCTCAGCCCCGTCTGTTTTCAGGGAAAGAATTACCTATTTGATGATTATTTTCTGCAGCGTTAAAAAAACGACGCGG
>CALPVV020000120.1 GCA_943327105.2 Nitrosovibrio sp. Nv4 | reverse complement strand
CAGGAGTTTGATCACCGCAGATTTCTTTTCAAAAAAGACTGCACGTAAGGTTGGAAATGAACCGGTAATTTTTCGTTGGAAAACAGGTTTTAAATCAAGCACTACCCAAAAATATTTAGCACCCCCTGTGTCTTCAGGTAAAATGGAGTACAGTATTGATGGTGGAAATGTCTGGTTCAACCTTGAAAAGACAGCTCTGGATGACGCTAGGAAGATTCAAGATGAAATCAATAAATCAAATATCAATTATTTCATTCCAATCACATCCCCGATTTTTGCCCATGGAAAATTAAGAAGCAATGGCGCGGCACCATCAGTAGTAGAGACTGCAAATTTAATTAAAAAAAAATATAATCCCGATGAGTTGAAAAAACTGAACGGGGCGGTTTTAGGTATTTCCATGGATTCAAAATCGATCAATTTGATCGAAAATGACCTTGATTCTTATAACGCTGTTTTAATCAGTGAAAAAAATAAATTATTTTTTAATCAGAAGAATGATGAGGTATATCCAATAGTATTTGGTATTAATCCAACACGGGCATTTTCTGTGGAATCCTCAAAAAGTGGAATCGAGTATGAAGTTGCAATCTCTAAAGGTCTGATGATTGATGAAGTCAAATCGGTATTTGTTCCAAAAGATAAAATTCCCGCAATTAAAATCAAACTTCAAAGCATCTACGGAGACAAGGCAAAACACATCATTGTAAATGATATTCAATTCTTTCAGCCGTGATAAAAAGCGAGTGTTATGGTATTCAATTCTAATGGGGGTCATCTGTGGCAACTAATGCTCATTACTCAAAGAAAAGTATCGATTTCATAGCCAAGGCGGCTCGTCAGAAGAAAGCCAATTGGCTTGATCTGAACCGTGAAGAATACGATGAAGTTTTGGTTCAGCCTACCAAAGAAATCATTACTAATGTTGCCAAGGAACTTCAAAAAGAAGCTCCGGGTTATCGTTTTCCTAATCGTCAATTTGCTCGTTTAAAGCGAGGTGCTGATCAATCGAAGGGGCCATTTCGTGATTGGGTGGGCGTGTCCATAACGCGCGATTCTGGAAGTCGCTACGAAGATCTTCCCTATTTGTATTTTCACCTTTCAGAAGAAGACCAATTCACTGCTGGAGGGCTGTATATGCCATCTGCAGATCAAACCAAACACATTCGAAAGTGGATCGCGGATGATGCGTCAGCTCTTGAAGAGCTTCTTGAAGATCGGGATTTCAAAAAAGTTTTTAAGGAGTTGGGAACTGAACGCATGCTGAAGACCAAGCCTCGTGATTACGCGATTGATCACCCAAAGATTGACTGGTTAAAGTTGTCGGCTTGGTATGTCTGGCGCCCGATACCACAGAAAGTTTTGTTTTCAAAAAAACTTGATGAAGTTCTGATTGAAGATTTTCGTCAAGTCTTGCGCTTGAATCGGATACTGGATTTATATATAAAGTCTTGGCCCAAAGTTGGGAGTTTTGATTTGATGTCTAAAATTACTCCTAGAAAAATGGATTGGGACGATTAGGGTATGCAGATGTGGAAGTTATTATTTGTAGCAGTTCTATTACATTCGGGGGTGGTGATGGCGATTGAAGAACCTAAGTTCAAAGTAATTTCTCAAGTCGATGAAATTGAAATACGTCAGTACGAACCAATGTTGGTTGCTGAAACTCTGGTCAATTCTGATTTTGAGAAATCGGGTAGTCAGGCTTTTAGAATTCTTGCTGATTATATTTTCGGCAATAACCAATCCCAAACAAAAATATCGATGACCGCTCCAGTGACCCAGTCCTCCTCTGAAAAAATTGAGATGACAGCACCGGTTGGAATGTCCAAAAAGGGTGAAGGTTATTTGATCCAATTTACCATGCCGCAAAAGTATATTTTGGCAACGATCCCGAAACCGAATGATCCTAGGGTTCAATTGAGGGAAATACCAGCTCGAAAAATAGCAGTTTTTGGCTATTCTGGTTCATGGTCTGAGGAACGGTATCAGGATAAACTTTCCTATTTCAAGGATCTGCTGCAAAAGAATAAATTGAAATCAGTTGGTGAACCTGTTTTTGCTCGTTTCAATTCACCATTCATGATCTGGTTCTTGCGTCGAAACGAGATCTGGATTCAACTCACGGATTAGCTTTTTTCTTTTTCATGTAGATGAGTGAACTTGCTGCTAGTAGAGCCATCACGCTGATCCATTCGTCTTGTGTTACGCTGGTCAGTAGAAACCCCATCATTATGAATGCTCCGACCGGAATGAATAGGTTTCTGATTCGGAAGTTTTCACTTCTCTTCATGAGCATTATGGCCGCTACCGCGCAAAGAATGTACATTAGAATTGCTGATAAATTTGCCAATATCGCCAGTTTTTCAAACTGACTCGATACGGCTAAAAGATAAACAATGATGACTTGGGTCCAGATTGCAATCAATGGAACGTTACTTTTTTCAGATAGGAAGGAAAGCTTTTTAGGCAGATAGCCGTCTTCTGAAAATGCCATCAAGCTTCGAGGCAAGCTCAGGGTCATTGCACTTAAGTAGCCGAGAGTTGAAAATACGGCCCCGAAGCCCAAAATGGTACCGCCAATCGGGCCCATGATTTTTTCGGCTGTTAATGCCAGTGGTGAAATGCCTTGTTCACCCAGGCTCTGCCCGAGTACGCTTTGGCTGACGAATTGAACGCCCAAATAGAGAGTTAGAACTAAAAATGAGGAAAAGATCAAAGCTCTAGGAAGGTTTTTTTCCGGTGATTCGATTTCTCCGCTCGGGATCAATGCGCTTTCGATACCGGTAAATGCAAAAATCAGTAACATTGCACCTCGAGCGATGATTGAGCCATCCCAATGGGTTGGGAGTGCCAGAGCTTCATGATTCAAATGAGGGATGCCTGCAAAAAACAAAAGGCCAAGTGGCAGAATTTTGATCATTGCCAGAATCAATACGACTTTTGCTCCCGATTTTACTCCCAGTGTGTTTAGGAACGCGAGAATCAAAAGGCTGATACCGAGAATGACGGCTTCACCCATTGGTGTTGCCATTCCGGGTATCAAAAGCGCAACAAAGTGAGCGTAGGCATTCGATACGGATGCAAAAGCAAAGGTAGCAAGAAACCAAAGTAAAACGCCGCAAATGAAACCGGGATAATCACCGAGAATCGGTTTAACGTAAGCGTAAGGACCACCGCTCGTACGAACCTTGCGGCCAACCTGGATAAACACCCCCGCAACAAAGAGCATCACCAGAAAACAAACAAAGTAAACAACAGGAGCAAGGTTGCCGGCGATTGCAAAAACACTGGAAGGCAATCTAAAAATACCTCCGCCCACGGTGCAATTGAAGCAAGATGCTACTAGGGCGAAAAAACCGAGTCCTTTAACAAGTTCTTTTTGGTTTTGCATGGTTTAAGTGTATCGGTATGGTGATCATGTTTTCAATGAATTTCATTCGTTTGGCCGGAGGTAAGTTTTGAGTATTGAAGAAAAAGGGTATGTTCTAATTCCATTCAATCTTGATGAGAAAGTTTTTCAGTGGGTAGTTACTGAAAACTGGTTAAGTGTTGATCGCTATTTCGTCGAAGTGACCTCACCCGGTGGTTTCATCTATGAATTATTAAAACCCTTCCATTTTTTTACGTCTATTGAAACCATGATTAGTATTCGCGACAGTACCGATGAAGATCAGGAAGATGGAATTTGGCACGATGATGGTAGTCGGGTTCTTGCTTTTTCCCTTTCACTGACGATAGATGGAAAATCAATTGATGGCGGTACTCTTGAAATTCGAAGAAAAAATGATGAGTTTTTTGATTCCATTCCAACTCCCGATTATGGAACTGCGATTGTTTTTCTCACAGGAGTTCATGGGTTTGAGCATCGAACCCGCAAGGTTCTGAAGTCAAAGAGGGTGATTCTTGTCGGTTGGTGCAGTTAAATGTAAAAAGCCTGCAAGGACCATTCCTTGCAGGCTTTTTATGTTGAGAGGGTGGTTGAGAGTTTATTAGCGACGTTTCTTCGGGCTATTGATGGTGAACTTGAACCCCACGTTGTTGCTCATTAAGCCGAGGTTGTAGGTTTGGGTTCCATCCATAAAACCGTGGTGCTGATGGAAGTATGCAAGTTTGTTTTGGTAATACACCCCGAATTTTCCATTTGGCGTTGTATATTCAATACGATTGTTGATGCTGCCACCAATTCCTTGTACACGGTATTTGTCTGTATAATCATCAAAATCCCACCATTGGTTTTCTTGGATCATTACCGTGTAGTTTTCGCCTGTCATAACACCAATTCCGACACTAGGAACGTAGGTTAGTGAGCCGAATCTAGTCGTTGCCAGTTTTAACTTGTAACCGTAGCCGATTTCAAAATTCATTTGTCGGTGGGAGTTCTGATTTCGTACCAGTTCGCTTTCACCCGGTGTTTGATTGTAGCCATCGAATGGTCGATTAATCGGCGCATAACCATTCACATCGGTGCCGTCGATATTGCCTGACATATACTTGGTTTGGTCGTTGGCTTGAAGGAACTTAGGGTGAAATGCAGTCAGACAGAACTGATGGTTTCCTTTGTCGAGACACAATGAAAAAATATTCGATGGTTCATCGATAAACTGAAAAGGATTGTTGCCCGGTTGTTTCCAGGTTGCTGGCATGAAATATTTTCTAGAACCGCGTTCAGCCCATTCGTAGTCT
>CALPVV020000119.1 GCA_943327105.2 Nitrosovibrio sp. Nv4 | reverse complement strand
GTTATATTTTGCGTAAATAAATAAGTTTTTACCCCCACAATAACAACAACACACAGCATTGAAGCTTGCGGTTCCACAGGTCGAGATCACGCTTCTGGTGCAAACCTAGAAACACGCAAACGCCCGTCAGTGTCCCGTTATTTCGCGCAGCACTTCTTGTACTTTTGACCACTCCCGCAAATACAAGGGTCATTGCGACCAATCTTTGGAGAAGTTCTTTCTATTGGCTTAATAGAGTGATGGTGGTGGTGGTGATTGCAGTTTGGGCCATGCACATGAACCGGTTCATTTAATTCATCAAATACAATTTCTTTTTT
Source organism: Nitrosovibrio sp. Nv4 (assembly GCA_943327105.2). Classification (GTDB taxonomy): domain Bacteria; phylum Bdellovibrionota; class UBA1018; order UBA1018; family CAIMNF01; genus CAIMNF01. The sequence goes on along the minus strand of CALPVV020000119.1, from coordinate 4,463 downwards.
TTGTTCGTCATTCATATCTATTTCCTCAGTTTTTCTGATTTTGAATAAATCCATCGATGGTTTCAGAATCATGTTTTTCACGATAACAACCACTGATTAACTTTCTGATAAAAGATGCATTCAGCATGGTTCCACCTGCCGCACCACCCAACATCAAAACAGATTTGGCAGAAATTGCGCCTACAAATATTGGTGCAGTCTGCATTCCCATCTGCAAAGTAACGACCGTTAAAGGCAAAATCAATGCCCCTGCAGTGATTTTAGCTGCAACACAGCTCCATTTGCGATTCGATTTTTTTTGATTGCGATGCAGTTGTTTAAAAGTATCAACACCACCGGCTTTATCAATCTGATCATCCAGTAGCGCGTGCGCTGAACGGACAGAGGACTCAGAAAAGAACTCTAGTACGGCTTCCTTCACCAGCGTCTGATTCAACTTTGCCTTGGAATCAATTAATGCTTGAGCAATTTCAAAATGGCCATGCTGTTCGATTTCAACGATCATCTCACGATAAAACACATCAAGTTCCTGATTCAATAAATCAGCCCTATAAGCCTTATAGGATTCAAGAATCAACATTTCCTTTGCCTTATTGCCTTTTGATACTGAAATTTCATGTTTGAGCGAGTTGAAATCTTTAATAGAATGATCGTTAGGATTAGCTTTAATATTATCCTGAAGGTCATCTTCCAAATATAGAAGATACTCTGCAATCATAGCTTGACGATGATTCGTGCTTTTTGATGCCAAACTCAATGAATTCAAAAAATCATCATAATCAGCGAGAACCACTTCAAGTTCCTTGGAGTATTTATTCATTTGTTTTGTCAACTGGCGATGCAAACGACGCTCTGATAGACTCAACTCTTGAGAAAATGACTCAGTGGGAAGCGCTGATATCAACAAACAAAAACTAAAAAACAACTTCAACATTTTTTTCATAATTATTACCGCGGTTCACTTTCAGGTTTTCAACTTTAACTCGGTTGATTTGTTCTTGAGTAACGGGACCTAACGGACCTCTTAGTGGGGCCAGTCCGGCGCCGTGCTTGATTGCAATTGCAGAAATTTCTTTGACTCTTTCAGGCAAAAGAAATCTGGAATATGAGAAAGATTCGAAACGATTCTCAAGTGTCAGTATCAGGGTTTCAGCCAGACATGCGTAAATATGCGTATTTGAAATATCAAGCTTCTTGGTAAACTTGGGTTTTCCCGGCAATGAAACCTCACCGCTTTCAATGAAGAGAACATCTGGTCTGGATTCAGCTTCTTCTTTTGTAAAATCCATCGGGCGCGAACAATCACAAACAATTGAACCAGGCTTCAACCCATTCACATCGAATAATTTTTTTCCGTAATTTGAAGTAGCGGTAACAATTAAATCAGTGTGACTTAAAATTGAACCAACTTCAGATGCAATACTGATCTTGCATCTTGGTGAAAATTCCAAAATTTCAGAACGTAATTCTTCCAGCTTATCCATCCGTCTTGAGACCAATACAAGCTCGCTGACATACTCAGATAGCAGCAATGCGGTAACTCGACCAATACTGCCTGTCGCACCGATCACCATGACACGAATCGAAAGAACCCCATGGGAATCTTTTTTCAAATCAGGTCGAACCAATTTCAAAGCTTCATCGGCTGACCAGAGTGTACTTGCCGCTGACAAGCTATTACCTGTAGTGACCGGTATCGGAGAATGATCGGTAACGGTCACGCCACCGTCACCGGCAACTTTGGTATAAGCCCCGAGACCCATGATTTTTGAACCGAATTTCAACGAAAGATGAGCACACTTGATCAGCTGACGGTAAAGAAATCGTTCATTCATCTTTAAAAGCTGTTTTGGAGTTGCAGGCATCAAAATCAAATCGCAAGTAACCGTGCGATGATTGTAATCGCTTTTGACTCCTACTAATTCTGCATAACGATGAGCTGGCATTCTTGAGACGAGAAATTCAAAAACATTACGAACGAACTTGGGCAGCTTTTTTACCCACTTCAACAACGGATGAATCCAAAGTTGAGTAGCGGTCAACGGGTGAATCACAAATGCGCAACGAACTGGAACGGAATGAACCGAACTGTTCTTTTCAAGATTTGAGCTGATGATGGCATCTGCTTTTCGCATAGTCGAATACCTTACAAAAACAATCGCATTTTGTATAGAGGCAACCAACACGCGAGCACATAATTTTTAAACAAATAAACGAAAATAATTGAAAATCAAAGCAATCAACATTTGTTTTGATTAATTACACAAACAGGATTAAATTAACCGCCGGAAAGAGTCACATATGCAAAACGAACAAATCATTTCATCAGTAATCATCACCCTACTCGCACTTACCGGCATCGGATTTTATTTGGCCACAAGACTCCCTAAAGTAACGAAATCAATTCTTGATTCAAAAAATGTCATTCGAATGAATGACTTGAATTCAACCATAGAAGAATCAAAAGTAGCATAAAAAAGGGCCCGACGATTTCTCGCCGAGCCCCCTGCTCTTTCAGGTCAATTGGACTAGAAGAACAACTTCATAATAATTGAAGACATATTTTCAATTGATGTGCCGTTCATGTCAGCTGCTTTCGCAATGACCGTGTTCATATCATTCAAATTACCTTCGCTAATTCCTTTTACTGCACTGTCAATTTCAGCAAAGTTTACGCCTGCAAGTTCTTTTGCAAAAGCATCTGCATCCGCGTTGGTAAGAGCACGAGTTTTAGCAAGTTTTTCCCAAGATGTTGCAAGTTTAGCAACCTTGATAGAACGATCTTCAGAAAGACCATACTGAGAAGTAAGGCCATCAGCAAGGCGTTCTACTTTGAAGCCTTCTACGAAGGCTGCAGCTTTCTCAAGATCTTTCACACTGCCACCGGTTTTTTCAAATACCATGGTAGAAGAAGCCGGAGCTCCGCCATAGGTATAACATGTACCTGTGTTACAACTATAAGTACCATTACCGTTATCGCTCAAGTTATAGAAACCTGAATTGGAAGACAGGTAAGTATTGTAGTCTGTACCATAAACATAATTGGAAACATCAACCGCAAATACAATGCTTGGGCCCGCTGTCGATACTTTGATTACAGCATAATTTGCATCATCTTTACCGAATTTAACCAATTGAACATCCACGAAACCAGAACCAATTCCTTCATAAAGAGCCGTGATCAATCCGGCTGCCTTCACTGCGTTTGCTTGTGCGTCAGCCTGACCAGAAGCATAGCCTGCAGCTTTAGCATCTGCTGCCATTTTATCAGCTTGCTTATTTGTTTTACAAGCCGTCATTGCTACAGCCATTGACAACGCGAACGCGATCTTTTTCATCTTCGTATTTTTCATTTGTTTCTCCTTTTGAAACGGATAATTGAAAGAACTCCAACACAAGACATAAAAATTCATGAATCATGAGGAACACGTAAACCAATGCAGACTTCATGCCGAAATCAAATTCAATTTACAAATAACAGAGTAGAATTTCTGCCTCACTGGAAAAAGACCCGAGGCAAAATGGGAAAATGAATCAACGATTCAGATTCTTAAACGTGAGTGTTCGCTTCAGAAAAAACGGTAATCCACCATCATCTTGACAAAGAAGCAACAGATGATCTTCACCCCCGATACGGATGGGATTCATCACCCTGCAACCTTCAGGCAGCTTTTCTTGAAAAAAGACAGGTTTGACAATAGATTGGCCGTTCCATGAGACTACCCCCAAATGCTGTTCACTGATCAATGTGCCATCAATGAATAGCCCTGGTTGCGGCCCCGAATCGAAAGTAACCTGCACCGGTGAAAACATTTCAGAAAAAAGCTCTCCCGGCAGAAAACTGAATCGTTTAAGAGGAATACTGCCAAGATTTGGATCCCCCAGTACCACAAAATGATTTTGAGTTTGAGCCAACAATCGATTCTCACTCAGCCGGACAACCGGTCCAAGAAGATCATCGTTCCGATCATTCCATTCAAATTCTCGAAATTTCCCAGAGTCTAAATCGAATAACTGATAAGCATTTTTGCGCTCTTGAAGAACAATCATGGATCGATTCAAGAACACGACATTTTTCAATGCTCCTGCTCCGGGCACTTGATACTCACGAAGAACTTCAAAATCATCCCGGCTGGTAAAACGAATTTTCAGCAATCTACGTTGAAACCCTTTTCCCACTGCAAAAAGTGCATCGATCGCTGACACTTTACCTTTTGAAAGCAGAGAGACTGGGAATATCGCGTCATCATAGCGAAGGTGAAAACGCCGAATCAGTTCTTTTCTGAATTTCAGATGGTCAAGGATTCTGGTGTTAATTTTTCCAGAATTTTCTTCGAAGTAATACAAGTGATCACCATCACCGTTTTGCTGACCGATAAAAACCGATGGATTCCGATCTGCGAGTGGAATTTTTCCTGAAGCTAATAAAACCGCTCGCAACCCTGTTCCTTCCCAATAAACCG
>CALPVV020000118.1 GCA_943327105.2 Nitrosovibrio sp. Nv4 | reverse complement strand
GATTTCCCGATTCTTGCTGCAATCTCCTTCCTGCTTTCATTCATCATCATTGTCGCCTCTTTCCGCGTTCGACCAAGCCGATTGATCTTACTCTCTTTTTACTCATTGATCGGCACCTTCCTTATCTCACTCGTATTTTTCCAACCCATCCCCATGATCGGAGCACTCTGGGTACCGCTCGGTGGTCCACTCCTTTCTCTAACGTTAAGCTTTTATCTTTTTATCCCTGTTCGCCTTTACTCAGAACATCGCCGACGTTACGCCCTTGAAAAAGAAAATAAAATGCTGATCGAAGTCGAGGAAATGAAACGCAACTTCCTACAACTGGTTACGCATGACCTCAAGACTCCGATTGCAAAAATTCAGGGTCTTACCGAATCATTAAAACGCTCTCTTGGCGATCGCCTGAACCACAAAGATCTTGAGATCATGAACAACATTTTCATGGCCAACGAAGAGTTGAATCAGTTTGTCAGTTCAATTCTTGAATTGAGCCGAATCGACACTCAAGGCGTGACCGTTCAATTACAATCAAAAGACATCAACCTGATGCTTGAACAGGTGATTTCAAACCTTCGCTTTGTATTTCAAATGAAAAAGATCAGGGTTGAAACCGACTTTGAACCCTTGTTTCCAATCAAACTTGACCCTGAATTGATTTCAAAAGTCTTAAGCAACCTCATCGACAACGCGATCAAATACTCACCTGAAGAAACCACCGTTTCAATTCAAACCCGCGAAATCGGGGAATTCATCGAAATTCGCATCTGTGACCAAGGTGTCGGTATTCCGGCAAGTGAGTTACCACACCTATTCAGCCGTTTTTACCGTGTCAAAAACGAAGCAACACGCAAAACCAAAGGCTCGGGTCTGGGACTTTATCTTTCCAAATATTTTATCGAAGCTCATCGCGGAACCGTAGCGGTCACTAGTGAGCCAGAAAAAGGAACCACCTTTACCATCATGTTACCGATGGAACTGACCGAAGCCAAGTTGCCGAAAGCCGGCCTTAGACTCGGAAACCTGAATAAAGAAGAACCTGTTTTTAACAAGGAGAATTACCATGCGTAGAATTCTAGTCGTCGATGATGATGCTGACCTGAGAATGACCGTTGCTTCGGCCCTGACCGAAGGTCAATACATCGTCGAACAAGCCGCTGATGGTGAAGAGGCCGTGAACCGAGTTCGTGCTAAATCATTTGATTTGGTACTGATGGACGTAAACATGCCACGCCTTTCAGGTATCGAAGCATTGAAAGAAATCAAAGCTCACGACCCATCGATCATGGTCATCATCCTTACCGCTTATTCGAACATTCGGGATGCCATTGAAGCAACTCGCCTTGGCGCCTACAACTACCTGGAAAAGCCTGTTAAATCAGAAAACCTCGTTTACATGATCGATCAGGCATTCAAAAGCCAGAACATGGTCAAGAGCCTCTCTTACTCTGCACCCGTATTCAACCTTCCAAGCGGAAACGAATTTGTCGGCCAGAGCAATGAAATGAAAAAGATTTTCAGCGTGATTGATCGTCTAGCTCGCGTTGATACGGCGGTGCTGATTCGCGGTGAAAGCGGTACCGGTAAAGAGCTCGTGGCTCAATCGCTGCACTATAGCGGCCCAAGAAAAGACAATCGTTTTGTAGCCATCAACTGTTCAGCGATTCCAGAATCACTGATGGAAAGCGAATTTTTCGGTCATGAAAAAGGAGCATTCACAGGCGCAGACTCGAGAAAGATCGGTAAATTCCAATACGCAGAAGGCGGAACATTATTTCTCGATGAAATCGGTGAAATTCCTGCATCTATGCAGGTAAAGCTCTTACGCGTTCTTCAGGAGAAAAAATTCACTCCGGTTGGCTCTAACCGAGAAATTGAAATGAACGTTCGCATTGTGGCTGCTACTAACCGAAATCTTGAAGTCATGATCAAGGACGGCTCATTCCGTGAAGACTTGTTCTACCGCTTGAACGTTTTACCAATTCAGTTGCCGCCTTTGCGCGAGCGCAAGAATGACATCGAATCACTTTCGAAATACTTCACCGACAAGTTCAATCAGCGCTACCAGAAGAAGATTCGTGGCGTAAGTGATGAAGCACTTGCACTATTAAAAGCTCACCGCTGGCCAGGCAACATTCGCGAACTTGAAAACGTGATGGAACATGCGTTCGTGCTTGAAATGGAAGAAATGATCACGATTGATTCATTGCCTGAAAAGATCCGCAACATCGCCGTAGCAACGCCGATCGGGAGTGTGAATTCAGGTTTGGTTTCAGGCGCGATTCTGAAAACGGGAACCACTACCGATTCAGATGATGATATCGAAGAAGTAAACCTTTCTGCCCACGCTGATTCAAGCGAAGTATCGATGGACGGAAGTGCGATGAGCTTCAGAATGTCGGTTCAAAAATTTGATTTTCAGGCCAGCAAGGAAGAGTTTGAGAAGCAATTCTTAATCGAGGCTTTGCGGGTCTTCAAGGGGAAGATCAATCAAACCGCGATTCATGCGAACATTCCGAAGAAGACCTTGCTGCGCAAGCTTGAAAAATACGGAATCATCGCTAAAGATTACAATAACGATTAAAACAAAAAAGCCCCGGTGGAACTTCCACCGGGGCTTTTTTTTGAAACTCTTATTTGATTTTAGCTTTTGCTTTCAAACCAGAAACATAGGCTTGAAGCGTTTCACGCTGAAGATCAGTTCTTACTTTTTGTTCGATCTCAGCAAACTCTGGATTTTTTCCCAGTTTGCGATCAACAACCTTGATTACATGGTAACCGAATCCGGTTTTAACCGGACCAGTGATTTCACCCACTTTAGTCGCGAAAGATGCCTCGATGAAAGCAGGGTCAAACATTTCGCTGCGAGAAAAGTAACCAATGTCGCCACGGTTATTCTTTGCAGTCGGGTCTTTTGATTTAGTTTCAGCCAATTTCTGGAAATCAGCGCCAACTCTCTTTGCTTCCGCTACAACATCAAGAGCTTCTTTCTCAGTTGAAAGTAGAATGTGCTGAGCATGAACTTGGTCGGTGTTGTATTTTGTTTTGTTTTTCTCGTAGAATTCTTTCACCGCTGCACTGGTAATTTTAGGTGCCAATTGTTTTTGAATCAGGATGTTCATCAACGCTTGTTTTTTGAATGCATTCAAAGCGGTTGAGTATTCCTTGGTTGATTCGATTTTTTTAGCTACCGCTTCTTGATAAACAAGTTCTTGATTAATCAGGTCTTGAACCAATTGCTTACGAGCAGGACCTTCTTTAAGAATAGTGCTTTTTTGAACTTCAGGAATATTGGCAATGACAGCCTGTAAATCTTCGTCGGTAATTACTTTACCGTTCACCGTCGCGATCGTTCCGGCTTGTGCAGATTGAAGTGCAAAAACCAGGGCTGATAGCATAAACAAATTTTTAGTCATATTTTTCATAGAGATTCCGTTCCTTATGAAAAAAATTATGCCATGAATCTAGCCAGTTAGAGCAATAAAAAAAGGCCCAAAGCAAATTGCCTTGGACCTCTTTTGAAATTTTACCGTCAAATCTTTGTCGATTGAACCATTTGGTTCGAGTCGAAGATTAACGTTTAGAGAATTGATATCTCTTACGAGCTCCTGCGAGACCGTATTTTTTACGCTCAACTTTACGAGAATCGCGAGTAAGGAAGCCTGCTTTTTTAAGAACAGGACGCATTGCTTTGTCGAGTTCGTTCAATGCTTTAGCAACACCGTGACGGATTGCAGAAGCTTGAGCAGAAATACCGCCACCAGCTACGTTAACGTAAATATCGAATTGACCGTTGTTGCTGGTCAAATCGAGAGATTGCATAGCAATCTTCTGAAGGGCTGGACGTGGGAAGTAAGCTTCCAAAGAACGGCCATTTACGTTGATCATGCCCATCTCGCCTTTACGTGGACGGAGATAAACGCGAGCAATCGCAGTTTTACGTTTTCCTACATTACTAATTTCTTTTTCCATAGTTTGAGCCATTACTAGTTCCTAAAATTAAGCTTTTTTTGCAGCTTTTTGATCGAATACAGAGCGATATTTCGCTGCTGGAGTAATTTCTGTCGGCTGTTGTGAAGCATGTGGATGCTCAGAACCGGCATAAACTTTCAATTTTTTCACTTGGTGACGAGCAAGGTTAGACTTGTTAGTCATGCCCCATACTGCACGAGTGATGATCTCTTCTGGTTTGTGGTTAAGCATTTCACGAGCAGTGCGCTCTTTCAAACCGCTAACATAACCGGAGTAATCACGGTAAATTTTGTCATCGAGTTTGTTACGAGTGAAAACCACTTTTTCAGCGTTAATCACTACTACGAAATCACCTGTGTCTACATGTGGAGTGTAAGTAGTTTTGTGCTTACCTGTGATGATTTTTGCAATCATAGAAGCAACGCGACCAACAACTTGGTCTTTTGCGTCGACGATGTACCATTTTGGAGCGTTTGGACCCTTGATTTCAAAGAAATGCGCGCCCGCTTTTTTAGCTAAATAAGATTTTTGTTGAAACATAGCCTGAAAGAAATACCCGAGCTTGAGGTGTGAGTCAATTTTTAAATTCAGTTAACACCTAGCGAAAAATAAAATACATTCGATTCCGCGCCCGTTTTAGGGAATAGCTTGAATCCCCAATCAAAATTGACGGGTCCTACAGGGGTCATATAACGCAGCCCAACACCAGTTCCGTACTGCAAATCCCCCAGAGTAAACTGATCAACTTTAAGATTCCCCGCATCTAAGAATGGACCCACGCTTAGGTTTTGCGAGGCAAAAAAGTCTAGCTGTGTTCGATAGTTAACAAAGGTCATAAAGTTCTGAACTCTTCGTTCTTTATCAGTAGCCTGAACATTAATCTCTTGCTCGAGGT
>CALPVV020000117.1 GCA_943327105.2 Nitrosovibrio sp. Nv4 | reverse complement strand
TAATCGACATAGTTATTGAAACCCATGCGGATTTTTTCTTTTCGAGAAATCTGGCCGAATTCGATTTTGTTTCCGATATCCCCTTTGGCCAGGGTGTTGCGACAACCCATCTCTGAAAGAATCGGGGTCCAGAACATGGTGTTGACCATCATGTCCCACGGGTAGCCTTTGTCGGGGTGGTTGAGATAAGTCATGGTATAGCCCGCAGTGGCCAAGGTCAGACTTGTGACCATGCTTCGCATTGCCGCACTTTTGTTTTTGGCCAGGCAGGTGCCGTTCATTTTCTTCGACATGATTCTGCCGACACCAAGCTTGATGCACTTTTCTTCGCCTTTGCACTTACTGGCAATGGTTTTCAATTCATCCGGAAGTTGAGAGGCGACCTTTTGAAGATCTACATCGGGGATTCTTTTCTTATAGACCTGAAAGCGTCGCTTCAAGAAATCTCCCACGGTTTCGTCCGGAGCAGGATTGATCGGTTCTTCGCGCAACCAGCGCTTGAAATCTTTTGGGTCGATTCGAGAGTCGTATTTGGCGTAATCTTCGATCGCCGAATCCATGTGCTTCACCCACCACTCAGGCGTGTGTTCAGAAGCTTTAATAAAGATGCGCTCATTATAACGAGCAGCCGCGATGAAGCGCTTTTCTTCCTGGCGGGGAAGGTTGCGAGCCGAAATCTTTTTCAGCACGTCGGTGAAACAGTCTTTCTGGGATTTGAAAACGGCACCATGTGAAAGCGGCATGCTGAAGCCTATTCCACAGGCGATCAAGGCGGTAAGGGGCAACCGTTGTGTGAGGAAACGTACCATTGTTTTATCGTAGCAAGGTTAAGGGGGCGTTCAATCTTAGGAGTCCGAGTTTTTCCCACAGAGGCAAAGTTTGCCTAGACTGGGGGTATGGGCTAGACTGGCTTTATGACCGACGATGAAGCAATTGTAGCAGCTCAAAGAGCTCAAAGCCCGAGTGGCTTGAGTAACTCAATGGAAGTTCCCAAAGAATGGGAAGGGGCCTTGAAGGGAGTTCAGCTTGATTCGTTGTTGAAGACCCCGGTAGGGCAGGTGGCAGTGGATTTAGCCAAAGACCCGGCCTTTAGACAGGCAACTGGCGAAATTGCTCAAAAATTCGATCGAAATGCTTTTTTAGGTTACGAGTTTGCCTGGATTATCGTGATTTGGGTGGTTCGGGCTTGGCGTTTGTCAAAAGTGAATACCCTTTTGACCCGACTTTGGACCCAAGCCTGGGTTGGAAGTCTATTTTGGTGGGGGGCTTTGGCCCTGATTCCGATGCTTTTATGGGGAAAATCGTTCCAAATGGTACTGGCAACTGCATTTCGTGCCATTATCCATCAGTTTTGGACTTGAACATTTGCAAAATTTTCAGTAAGTTCACACTCTCTATGAAACTTAAGACAAAAAAAGCAGCAGCAAAGCGGTTCAAATTCTCCGCGACTGGCAAAGTTAAATTCACACGTGCAGGCCGTCGCCACCTTCTGAGCAAGAAGTCCAACTCTAAAATGTTGGGTATGCGTTCCGCAAACTATATGTGTGACGGTGACGCTAAACACGTTCGTAAATGCATGCCTAACGGCTAATTTACGGTTTCTGGAAAAGTTTAATAATATTAAGTAATTAAGTAGCCAGTGAGTTTTCTGGCTCAACACTAGGAGTATAGTATGCCTCGCGCAAAACGTGGAACAAAACGTCGTCAACGCCATAATAAGTTACGCAACAAAGCAGAAGGATTCGTATTGGGTCTTGGAAGTCAGATTCGTCGTACAGCAGAAGCTGTAGATCGCGCTGGCGTCTATGCTTACCGCGATCGTCGCGCGAAAAAACGCGATTTCCGTGGTCTTTGGATTGCACGCCTTTCTGCTGCAACCAACGGAAACCAAATCAGCTACAGCCGCTTTATCAATGCATTGGTAAAAGCTAAAGTTGCTTTGAACCGCAAAATGCTTTCTGAGATCGCCATTCACGATCCAAAAGCGTTTGAAGTGATCGTAAGCAAAGTTCGTGCACTTGCACCAACTATCTAAGCTTTAACGTTCCGAAAATATTAATAAATTCTTACAAAGGCTCTTCCAATCACGGGGGGGCCTTTGTTACTTTATGGGGAATGAGCACACCGATTTCCCTCGAGTCTATCCAAGCGGGCATCCTTGAAAAAGGCGAAGCTGCCCTTAAGCAAGTTGAACAATCCAAAACCCTGGCTGACCTTGATCAGGTACGCGTTTCAGTATTGGGCAAGAAGGGCTCACTGAGTGAAGTACTAAAGGTACTTGGCCAAGTAGATGCTGCTGACCGCCCGAAAATCGGCGCACTTGCAAACGAGTGGAAAGCGAAAATCGAAGGCGCAATTGAAGTGAAAAAAAGTGCACTCGAAGCACTCGAAATTGAAGCAAGTCTGGTGAAGACTCGCATCGATGTCACTTTACCTTCACGTAAAAAACATACAGGCTCGATTCACCCGGTGACGAGTACGGTGAGAAAAGTTTCTGAAGTGCTTGGTCGTATTGGTTTTGATGTGACCGTTGGTCCTGAAATTGAAACCGATTTTTTGAACTTCGAAGCCGTGAATATTCCGAAAGATCACCCAGCACGCGACATGCAAGACACATTTTTTGTCGGGCCGGGAGTAGTGCTTCGTTCTCAAACTTCTCCAGTACAGATGCGTGCAATGCGCGCAGAAAAATGGCCAATCAGAATTCTTTGCCCGGGCGCGGTTTATCGCTGTGATTCCGATGCAACTCATTCACCGATGTTTCACCAGATCGAAGGCCTGTGGGTCGACAAACAAGTTTCAATGAGTGATTTGAAAGGCGTTCTCGATTTTTTTGCCAAAGAAATGTTTGGTTCAAGCACGAAGATCCGTTTGCGTCCGAGTTACTTTCCGTTTGTTGAACCAGGTGCTGAAGTTGATGTGAGTTGCGCCATCTGTGGTGGTCGCAATCACAAGTGTCCGGTTTGTAAAGGTACAGGCTGGCTTGAGATTCTTGGTGCCGGAATGGTTCACCCGCGTTTGTTCGAACTTGCTGGCTATAATCCCGGTGAAATCAGCGGTTTTGCATTTGGTATGGGTGTAGAGCGAATTGCAATGCTCTTGCACGATATCCCTGATTTGCGTTTGATGTTCCAAGGTGACCAACGCTTTCTCAAACAATTTCAAGAATAAGGTTAATCGGTAGCACAATATGAAAATCTCTTATCAGTGGTTGAATGAATGGGTTGATCTCTCTGGTTTTAAATCTCCTCAAGAAGTGGCAGATTTGCTGACCGCGCGTGGTCTTGAAGCCGAAGGCGTTGATCGCCAAGATCAAGGTCTTGAAAAAGTGATCTCGGTTCAAATTGTTGAAAAATTAAAACATCCGGAAGCCGATCGCCTCTCGCTTTGTAAGGTGAACACGGGTCTTAAAAATGAAGACGGCACGACTCACTATCTCGACATCGTTTGCGGTGCTCAGAACATGAAAGTCGGCGATATCGTCTGTCTTGCCCAGATCGGTGCACTACTGCCGAATGGAATGAAAATTGAAAAAGGTAAAATTCGCGGCCACGTATCGATGGGCATGCTCTGTTCTGAAGTCGAGCTCGGCTTGGCAAAAGAATCAGACGGCCTTTTGATTTTGCCTGAAAAAACACCACTCGGCTGGAAGATCGCTGATGTACTGGGGCTTGATGATACCGTCATCGAAATCAAACTCACTGCAAACCGTGGTGATTGTCTTAGTCATCGTGGTATGGCTCGCGAAGTGGCATCAGCCATTTCAAAGCCGCTAAAAAGTCCAAAAATGAAGCCACTTGATTTCGCGGGTTCCCCGATAAAGCTCGCTCTAGAAGCGGGTGAAGATGCTCCTCAGTTTTTTGGTTGTTCCATCAATGGTGTAAAAGTAGGCCCTTCACCGAAGTGGCTCAAGCAGCGCCTCGAAGCGATCGGCCAGCGTTCCATCAACAACATCGTTGATATCAGTAATTTCTTGATGTTCGAATACGGTTTCCCGGTTCACATCTATGATGCCGATAAGCTCGAAGGCGGTGTCATGAAAGTTCGTCGTTCTCAAAAGGGCGAAAAGCTTCCATTGCTTGATGGCGGTGAAATCGAAACCACCGGTGAAGAGCTTTTGATTGTTGATGGCAAAAAACCAGTAGGCCTTGCAGGGGTGATGGGTGGCGGAAACAGTGAGGTTTCAGAAACCACTAAAAATGTATTCCTGGAATGCGCTGAGTTCAATCCGACGTTGGTTCGTCGTGCGGCTTTCCGTTTTTCACGTCGTTCAGAAGCTTCGTTGCGTTTTGAAAAAGGCATTGATCCGACCGGACACGCTGAAGCGATCGCACGTCTTGCCGACCTGGTGATGAGAGTTGCTGGTGGTGATGTGGTTGGTTCAGTAAAAACTCAATTGCCTTCTCGTGCTCATTTTGCAGCAAAGAAAATCAAGACTTCTGTTCGTTACATCAATCAATTTCTCGGCACTGATCTGCCCGAGACGAAAATTCTTGATCTCTTGAAGTCATTGGAATGTGGCATTGAATCAATCGGCGCCGATTTTGAAGTGACTTCACCGGCACATCGTCTTGATTTGAACATACCGCAAGACATTGCAGAAGAAGTGGCTCGATCAATCGGTTATGATGCGATTCCAACCACTATTCCTGCATTGAGCGGCATGCCTAAACCAAATCAAGGAAATGTTCTTCATCATCGTCTTGCGACGATCGATGCGATGAAAGATTTACTTGCAGGCCAAGGGCTTTCTGAGGTGTTGAATTACTCGTTCATGAGTGAGTCTTGGTTTGAAAAGTTCGGCATGAAATCTTCAGTGAAGATCTTGAATCCGATTTCTGAAGAGCAAGGCCTGATGGTTCCGTCATTGCTTCC
>CALPVV020000116.1 GCA_943327105.2 Nitrosovibrio sp. Nv4 | reverse complement strand
CTGAGAAAAAAGCGGAGCCATGTTTTTTGTTCAGGATTTTTAAGGAATCGGACCAATTCAAAAATCAGCCACCCGCTAATTATAAGGCAGCCTAGAAGGCCGATATTTCCAATCGGAAAGAAAAGTGGAGAAAGTAGGCCCAGTGCTGCGTATGCCAAACACCACAAAGTGATTTGAAAGCGAGTGACGTGGTTACCGCGTGCGACAGGGAGGGTTGGAAAGCCGCCCTGATCGTAGTCGTTAGAGTATTTCAGAGCCAAAACCCAGAAGTGAGGCATTTGCCAGAAAAACAAAATCGCAAAGAGATAGTAGCCACGATAGTCAAAAATCTGACCAGAGGCCGCAATGTATCCGATTAAAATTGGTAGAGAACCAGGGATGGCGCCAGGAACGGCAGCGTAGGCCATTTTGCGTTTCCACCACATTGTATAGAGCACGTTGTAACTGATGACTGCAAATACACCCAAAAAGAGGACTGGGTAAGAGACATAAGATAGAAGAAGTGAGCCTATGAAAAAGAGAATAAATGTAGAGCTAATGGCTAAACGAAGGGAAATGCGGCCACTTGGAAGAGGGCGATCTCGGGTTCTGGCCATTTGCGAGTCTTCACCCCTCTCTTGGATTTGATTCAGCGCACCAGACCCAAGAGCAAGGCAGGATACCCCGATCAAGGTAAACAAAAAACGTTGCCAGTTGATTGGCATCTCGATTGATTGACCGATGAAATACCCAGCTGCAAGAGTGATTGCCTCTAGTAAAACAATTTCAGACTTGGTGAGCTTGAGAAGATCTCTAATTTTTGTCATAGGATTGTCATTTTTTAATTACCGATTAGTCTTAAAACTGCTAGTCTACCTTCATACGAAGAGGGTCATTTGTGAAGCGGCAATTTGAGCGATTAGCTCCAAAACTTGCTTTTTTCTTTTTATCATTTGCGGCGGTTACTCTGCCCGCAACTTCATCTATTGCCGTCGAGCTAAAGGCGGATCCGAAAAAAGCACCCATTGAACTTCAAGATGTCGGCCTGAAAGAGCGCCTAGGTGAGAAGATTGATTTAAATCTTGAATTCACTGATTCTAGCGACCAAAAAAAACACGCATTAAATGAGTATTTTAAAAACGGTAAACCAACAATTTTAAACCTCGTCTATTATGAATGTCCGATGTTGTGCACGATGGTGCTAAACGGAGTTTCGGATGGCATGAAGGGGTTGGACTGGTCAGTCGGTGACCAATTCAATGTAGTCACGATCAGTATTAATCCAAAAGATGATTCTGAAAATGCCGAGATGAAACGATTGGCTTATCTTCGTAATTACTCGGGTCCGGATGCTCCGGATGCTCGCCATTCATTCAATCAAGCAAAAGAGGGCTGGCATTTTTTTACTGCTGAAGATGCAACGGTAAAAAAACTCGCTGAACAACTTGGCTTTGAATATAAATATGATGAAGTCCAGCAGCAGTATGCGCATGCAGCGGTGACCTACGTTTTGACTCCGGAAGGAATGATTTCCCGCAATTTATACGGAATTACCTATCGCCCTCGCGATTTGCGTCTGGCTCTACTTGAGGCTTCAAAAGGTAAAGTTGGAAATGTTTTTGATCGTTTGTTGATGTTTTGTTACCACTATGAGCCTGGTTCTCGTGGATATGCCCTTCAGGCGATTCGAGTGATGCAGTTGGCGGCTTTTGCCACCATTCTTGCTCTTGGTGGTTATTTGGCAGTTTTTTGGTTTAGGCAGTCTCGGAAAAAGGTTTTAGTAGAAAGAAAGGACCTCATATCATGACAAGGCTTTTGTCTATGGCGATACTTCTTGGTTTCGCTTCTATCAATGCGCATGCAGCTACGCTTCCTGTAGCGGCAACCGATGTGGCAGACTCTTGGGATAGCATCTATTGGTTCCTCGTTTGGACCAGCGTTGTTTTCTTTGTGGGTATTGTGGCGGCGATGATTATTTTCGTCGTGAAATATCGTAAAGAAGTTCACAAGAAATCTAAATACATCGAAGGTCACACTGGTCTTGAGATTATTTGGACCGTGATTCCTTCCATTCTTTTGTTCGTAATGTTTGGTTGGGGTTGGGTTGTTTATAAAGACATGATCAAGGCTCCTAGCGATGCAATGGAAGTGCATGTCATTGGTAAGCAATGGCTTTGGCAGTTCATGTATAAAAACGGTACCAGTTCTATCGGTGATCTTTATGTGCCTGTGAACAAGCCGGTTAAGCTAGTCATGTCTTCTGAAGATGTTCTTCACAGCTTTTTCGTGCCTAACTTCCGAGTGAAGTCAGACGTTGTTCCAGGCATGTATACCTACGTATGGTTTGAGGCAAAAGTTCCAGGAATTCACCAGATTTTCTGTACTGAATATTGCGGAACTTCTCACTCTGGAATGTTGGGACGTGTAATTGCATTGAAAGATGATCAATGGAAAGAATGGTTGTCTGGCAAGAAGATCGATATTGACTCACTTCCTGCAGACCCTTCTTTTCCTGGCTTCCGTGCAAATGCATTGGGTGAAGGATTGCCAACTGCTCAAGCTTCAGGAAGCAAGGGCGGTCAGCTTTCATTGGCGGAAAAAGGGAAGGCTCTCACTACCGCTAAAGGTTGTGTGGCTTGTCACTCTTCAGATGGCACCAAGCTCGTTGGTCCAAGCTACAAAGGCATTTTTGATACAGACGTAAAACTTGCAGATGGAAAAACCGTCAAGATTGACGAGAACTACATCCGTGAGTCGATTGAAAATCCAACAGCAAAAGTGGTGGAAGGTTATCCTCCGTCCATGCCTCCTTATAAGGGTCTTTTGACCGAAGAGGAAATCATGGCAATCACTGAATACATTAAAAGTTTGAAATAAGGAGACGATCACATGTCAACAGCATCAGCAACAGAACATGGCGATAACTACATCAACCACTCCAAGGGAATTATGTCTTGGTTGGGTACGCTTGATCACAAGCGTATCGGGATGATGTATCTTTTCACAATTTTGGTTTTCTTCCTTTTGGGTGGAATCTTCGCGTTAGGTATTCGTTTGGAGCTTTTCTCTCCGGGCATGCAATACATGACGCCAGATACTTATAACCGCTTCTTTACTTATCACGGCGCGATCATGGTTTTCATGGTGATCATTCCGTTGATTCCGGCGGCGATGGGTAACTTCATTCTTCCGATTCAGTTGGGCGCAAAAGACGTAGCGTTCCCTCGTTGGAACTTGGTTTCTTATTATGTCTACCTTTCAGGTGCATTGCTTGCGGGCAGTACGCTTTTCTTGAAAGGTGTCGATACGGGTTGGACTTTCTATGCTCCATACTCGATTCGTTCTGGTTCAAGCGCGACCTTGGTGTTGTTGGGCGCGTTCATCATGGGGTTCTCTTCAATTCTTACCGGATTGAATTTCATCGTGACCATTCACAAGCTTCGTGCACCAGGATTGACCTGGGGACGTTTGCCATTGTTTGTTTGGGCGCTTTACGCGACTTCAATCATTCAGGTTTTGGCGACTCCGGTTTTGGCGATCACTCTATTGTTGCTCGTTCTTGAGCGTACATTGGGGATCGGTGTATTCGACCCTAAACTCGGTGGTGACCCAGTATTGTTCCAGCACTTTTTCTGGTTCTATTCTCACCCTGCGGTTTACATCATGGTTCTTCCAGGCATGGGCGTGATTTCTGAATTGGTACCAGTGTTCTCTCGTAAGCCGATTTTCGGTTACAAGGCGATTGCTGCGGCTACTTTCGGTATTGCACTTGTGTCATTCATCGTATGGGGACACCACATGTTCGTCAGTGGTCAGTCTGAGTTTGCGAACTTCGTATTCTCGTTGATTACGATGTTCGTGGCGATTCCTACCGGCGTAAAAGTATTCAGTTGGTTGGGTACCATGTACAAAGGCTCACTTCGTATGGACGTGCCGATGCTTTATGTTTTCGGTTTCTTGTTCGTATTCACCATTGGTGGATTGACCGGTGTGTTCCTCGCGGTGGTATCGGTCGACGTTCACCTTACCGATACTTACTTCGTAATTGCACACTTTCACTATGTGATGGTGGGTGGAACTTTGATCGCATTCCTTGGTGGATTGCACTATTGGTTCCCGAAGTTTACTGGAAAAATGTATCACGATGGTCCTGCGAAATTGGCGGCTTGGTTGATCATGATTGGCTTCAACGTGACCTTCTTTCCTCAGTTTATCGTGGGAACTCTGGGTATGCCACGTCGTTACGCTGATTACCTTCCACAGTTTACAGACTTGAACCAGATTTCTACGTTTGGTTCTTGGATGTTGGGTGTTGGTTTTGTGATCGTTGCATTCAACATGTACCGTTCATTGAAAACAGGTGCGATTGCTGGTGACAACCCATGGGGTGGTTTGACACTAGAGTGGCAAACAGCTTCACCTCCTCCATTTGAAAACTTCCTTCACGATCCAGTCGTGACTGAAGGCCCTTATGAATATAAAGGCGATAAAGTTCACTTGGGATCAAACGCTTAAGGTTAAGAAAGAATAGGAGAATATATGAGTACATCACAAGGAGTTGTGACTGCAGCGGAAAGACATCACGCGCACCACTTCGAAAGCGGCTTGGCTGAGTTCGAAGCGTGTAAGCAAGGGATGTGGATTTTCCTCGTAACGGAAGTTCTGTTCTTCAGTGGAATGTTCCTTCTTTATGCAATTCTTCGCGTATTTTATCCGGCGATGATGCATGATGCCCACCATCTTCTTGATTGGAGAATGGGTGCATTGAACACCATGATTCTGATTGGTAGCTCTCTGACCATGGCTCTTGCCGTGAGTTCTGCTCAAAAAGGTGAGAAAGACAAACTGATTTTGAACATCTGGTTGACCTTCATTCTTTCGTGCGGATTCTTGGTGGTGAAATACTTCGAATATTCACACAAGATTCATGAAGGAATTCTTCCCGGTGCTCTTTGGCACTTTGAAGAGTTGAAGGCTGCAAAAGCTCCTCTTTTCT
>CALPVV020000115.1 GCA_943327105.2 Nitrosovibrio sp. Nv4 | reverse complement strand
CAAAGGTTCTTTTGATTCGGCGTTCAGTTTCTCAAAAATTTCAGGTTGATAGATTTTGATATCTTGAAGAGTGGCTTCTACGGCCTTTTTTTCAAGTGCCTTGAGATTGATTGTGTCGATACTGTCATTTTTATTCACGCTTGACGCAGTTTCAATATTTTTCAAATCTTCTTTGGTGGTTTCGTGAGTCTCGACTGGTGTGTTTTCAGCAACTATTGCTGACGTTCCTGTTTTGACAATGGTTTCAGATTTTTCCGTTTTTACTGATACTGCACCACGAATGACCGTTACTTCTGTCTCGTTATTCGTTCCTGAGTCAGAAATGAAAAAATCGGTTCCACGAACGCCCATGGTGGCAGTACGTGTTTTAATTTGAAGTTTTTGGCGAGGGCCTTCCTTCGTTACGATGCCACGTAGACGGCCGTACATAAGTTGAATTTTTACTTTTGCCTCTTTTTTCCCCGTCGCTTCTACCCGATAGGCAGTACCAGGACCGATGTGGATTTGGTCGCCATTATCATAAATCATATTGGCGTGAGCGCCGGGAAGAGTTCTTAAGATTGTTCCTTGATTCATTTTGTCGCCGACCTTGGCATTTTGAATTTGGTAATAGCTCCCTTCAAAATAAACCATCGTATTATTTTCAATGCTTTTACCCTGAATCGGCTTCTTGCTTGGGTTCACGAAAATCTGTGTTTTTCCTTGAATCTGGGTGATGGTTGCAATGTTGCTTTCTGCTGCATGCACTGCATTCGTCAAAAGAATGAACGCCAAGAATGTTACGCCGATTTTCATATTAAATCTCCAATATGTAATATTAAGTTTCCTGCTATGATTAAGTTATATGATGCTGAGAAATTTGAAATTAATTTATTTTCTTCTTCTGTTGATAGTTCAAAATCAAACTGCGAATTCAACCTACGCGGCTGAGGCTGTTTTTCAATATCCCGAACTTTCGGTTGTGCCACGAGCAAGTGAACAGGTGTTGGCCGAAAGTCTGAAGCAGAAAGATCAGGGCTTCAAAAATCATCTACCATTATTGGTCCCCGCGACAATGACATTTCTCACCGGTGTTGTTGAGCTTGCATCTGGAACCAAGATCAATCAGCAGGGATTTGAGGATACCAGTGCTAAATATGCTCCGTGGGTAGGGATTGGTGTTGGTGTTGCATGGTGGGCAGTATCATTAGGAATTTTAAATCAACTTGATCTCTATGATGATGCTGCAAAAGAGATCGCTTCTTTGCCCAATGGAACTGAAAGAGAGAAGCTATTGAAAGAAAGACGTGCTGAAGAAGCTATTTTCAAAGCTGGTTCGATTGCCCGTCGCCTGAAATGGATCTCTTTTGGATCAAATCTCTTGGCTAGTGGTTACATGGCTGCAAGTGCAAAAGAGAATACGGCATCCGTTTATGTTGCTCTGGCTTCTGGACTGACGTCCATTGCTCCGCTTCTGTTTTCTCATCGCTGGGAGACTTTGGAATGCCAGCAACGGGAGTATAAAAAACGGATTTATGCGCCGGTGGCAGGAGTCACTTTTCTCAAAAATCCTAATTCTTTTGCTTCTTTGACTCCGGGTTTATCAATTTCTCTGAATTTTTAACGTCATCGGTAGTGATAGAAGCCATTTTGGTAGCAAATTTTACCGCTTCATCTCGGCTCAATCCGAGACCGTTTTTTGAAATCGCATATTGATAGGCCTGTGAATAATTCTCATAAGTAAGAGGGCCATGTTCGATCATTCGATCGGCCACCTTCAATGCGTCTGCTGTGATGAGTGCAGGACCTGAATCTGACTTCAGATATTCAAACGTTTTGATGAATGCTTTTGAAACCCCATCCTTCCAAGATTCCCCGTACTTGGCGATTTTTGCTGCGAAAGGACCGCACTGCAATCTTGGTAATCCGAGTGTGTTGCTATCAGCGCAGTATTCAACGATTTTTTCAAAATCTTTGCGTGCGTGATCAACATCACCTTTGAATTCTCTTGAAAGTGAAAGAGCAATTTTGATTGAGTTATTGAGGTCCATGTCAAGACCGTCTTCAGCCAGCGCCATTTGAAAAACTTTAATGAATGAATCGGTTTCTGAGTCGGTGCCTTTCGAAAACTTCAACCCTGTTTCCGAGGCCATCTTCCTGTTTTCACCGGCTTTCGAAATTACTTTTGCCACACGAATAAAGCGTTTGGCAGCGCCGGTACAGCCTTCTGAAATTTTGAGTGCAAGTTCTCTCGCTTCTTGTTCCTTCATGTGAAAATCGCCGTCATTGCGTATGAATTCAAGTGAAGTGATGAATTCTCTGGAGGTCAGGCAGTTGGTATCTGCATACGTGGTTTGGACAAGAAACAAAAACAATAGATTAATCATAATTATGCAATAGGAAGGTTGAAGCATTTTTTTGCATTTGCACTGGTGATACGAGAAAGTTCATCAAATGGCAGGCCCAGAACTTCAGCTAGTTTTAAAGCGGTGTGTTTGACCATGAACGGCTCGCATTTCTTACCACGCATTGGTACAGGGGCCAGAAAAGGTGAGTCTGTTTCAACCAACAGCCTGTCGATTGGAAAGTTCTTCACCATTTGACGAAGTGGTTCAGTATTTTTGAATGTGAAGATTCCTGAGAGTGAAATGTAAAAACCGAGATCAAGGCACGAGCGAGCGAACTTTTCGGTGCCTGAAAAGCAATGAATCACTCCGGGAGAATAATCTCCTTTGAGTTCTTTCGCATAATCAGTGAGCATTTCAAGGAGATCGTCTTCGCCATCTCTAGAGTGAATCACAACTGGTTTTCCCATCTCAATGGCGATATCGAGTTGTGAAGAACATTCAATCCGTTGTTTTTCCCGATCTGAGTGGTCGTAATAGTAGTCTAGTCCGATTTCACCAACCGCGACACATTTCGGATGTTTGAGAAAGGTTTTCATTGATTCCAAAATTTCAGGAGTCACTAGCGAAGCTTCATGTGGATGAACCCCGATGGTGTGAAAAACACTTGGAAGCGATTCTGATATTTTTTGGACCACATCAAAGTTAGTGTGGTCAGTTGCAATTGTAATTTGGTACTTCACGTCATTGACTAAGCAAGCTTCCACCAGATCAGACGGCGTTTTGCCGTTGTCGTATTCGTAATTCAGGTGGCAGTGAGTATCAATGAGGTAGGTTTCCATGATTAATTTTTATTTTTAAGGGTTTTATCGATGATTTCAATCCAAAGGTTGGTTGGCATTCCACCGACCACTTTTTTGCCGTTCAAGAAAAAGGTAGGGGTCGATTCGATTTTCGATTTGGTTCCCAGTTCGATTTCAGCCTTGATCTTCTCCATGGTGCTGGGAAGTGCGGCGCATTCTTTGAGTTTATTCACGTCGATTGCTGGAATTGCAGACAATAGGTCAGCGATTTTCCCGATTTCAAATGATGCCTGATTTTCGAATAAAATGTCGTAAGCCTGTTCGAATTTGCCTTGTTGATTTGCGCAAACAGCAAGAGCTGCGGCTTCGCAGGCGAACTCATGCATCTTGTTCTTGATCACTGGGTTACATCCCATATCAAGTGGGAAGTTCAAGAATGCAAACTTCACGTCATTTGGATAGCGCTTCAAGAGAGGGTGAACGGCATTTGCAGCCATTTTACAAGCAGGACACTGAAAGTCGAAAAATTTGACAATGGTGATCGGTGCATCGGCCTTACCGATAATAGGTGTGTCGCTTGGTAGTTCAATCGGGGTGACTGGGGTCGTGAGTACGCTTTCAACGATGTCATTCATGTCTTCGCGCTTCATTCCGTCTTGAGGGTTAGTCGCTTTAGTGATCAAGAATGCTGCAACTAATGCCGCTGTTCCAACTCCTGCCAGTTGCTGAGTGGTAATTGATTTGAATGGCATATAAGTTTCTTTTTCCGAAGGAAGCGAAAATGCCAGGATTAAGATCAAAAAGTTGATTGCATCCACGCCTAGACAGAGAAGACAGAGTTTTCCGATGGTGCCAATCATGATGACCAGATAAGCGATGGAAAATAGAACGGCGATTCCACTGAATACCAGCAGTAATTTTCTGATGTTGCTGCGATAGGCTTCGCTGAATCCATAAAGAGAAAGAATTAAGATCACCAGATAACCGGCGATGGCAAAACCGGATAGCGGCAGACCGCCGAAAACCTCAGCATATTGGCTCATCTCGATTGCTGTGCAATCAAATGCCTGTCCGATATTGCAAAATGAATGATTTCCACCGCCACTACCGGCACGAGTTAAGTGAAATAATCTGGTTTGCCAGATTGAAACTGCAGCGCCTATGGTGCTTAAAATAGAAATGATTGTGAGTTTTTTTGTGAAGTTCTTTGGTTGGTTCATACTTTACCTGCCTTGTAGATAAGGAATTCTGCAAACAACAAAATCAAGACGCCACTGGCGATTTTTACCTTGTTCATCCAATGGCCAGCACGAGGCAGTTTTTGGAGTGAACCTGCAAAAGTCGCAATGAGAATAAGAATGGTGCCAAGTCCGAACGAGAAAAAAAGCATCAAGCCAAGACCGAAGAAAACGGATTTGCTTTGGGCGATATAACCAAGAATCGCGGTAAGCACCGGAGTGGTGCAAGGGGCAGCAATAAAGCCCGACGATGCACCGAGAATGAACGCACCCAGAATGGTTGCTTCTTTGTCCGTATCAAGCTTGCTCCTCGGGTGTAGACCGATCTTGCGTTTGAAGTTTTCAAGAATCGCTTGTGGATCAATCGGCAGTACATCCATCATCATGAGTGCTGCGATAGTCATGATTGCACCAAGGGTGACGTACCATCCTGAAGTGTTTGTAAAAGAGCCAAAAACTTGACCGGTTAATCCGGCAAGAACACCGAGAAACGAATAGATCACCGACATGCCTAGAACATAGGCGACTCCACGAATCAGTACCGCGCGAGTTTTGCGTTCTTCTGAATTGTGTTGCAGTCCGCCTACTACGCCCACAGTAATTGGAATCATTGGGTAAATGCAGGGAGTTAGGCTGGAAAGGATTCCACCAAAATAGGCCAGTGCCAAGGCAACGAGTGCGCCACCAATAGAACCGCTGCTGAGTAAATTTTCAAGCCGGGCTGCGAGTTGATCCATGTTAAAATATTTATCATGACCCGAAGATTCATGCATCGAATAGTTTGTCTTTTCATTCTTCTTTGTCCTCTCGCTTTTGCGGGGAATGAAAAAAATGATTCGTTGGTTTTGAGAATTCAATTCGGGTCTGAACCAACTCAGTACGACCCCCTTTTTCTTGAAGATGGAACCGCCCTGCGTCTTGCGGCCAATGT
>CALPVV020000114.1 GCA_943327105.2 Nitrosovibrio sp. Nv4 | reverse complement strand
TTCAGGCGATCAAAGACGGTGAAAATGTGGTTGGTAACCGCACACGCGTAAAAGTAGTGAAGAACAAACTTGCGCCTCCTTTCCGCGAAGTTGAATTCGATATTCTTTACGGTGAAGGAATTGCAAAAGAAGGCGATCTTCTTGATGCAGCAACAAATGCAAACTTGGTTGAGAAAAGTGGTTCATGGTTCTCTTATAAAGATGAACGCATCGGACAAGGTCGTGACACCGCAATCAAATGGTTGAAAGATCAACCTGAAGTCGTAAAAGAACTTCGCAAGAACCTCTTTGAAAAAGCAGGCATCGGCGCAAAACCAATTCAACCAGAAGCTACACCAGCTGCTGTTGAGCAAGCGAAAGCCGCAAATGCAACCGCTCCGGGAAAAATGGCCCACATGGCTACTGCTTCTAAAGAGCCAATGACTAAAGCGGCTCCGAAGAAATAATTACAAACACAACACTTGAAACAAAAAACCCCGGGTCATTGACTCGGGGTTTTTTTATTTAATCTTTTAACCATTTCTCGACCAATTGATTGGTCTCTTCATCATTCCATTCACGACCACCCGATTCGATCATCAAAATCTTGCGATCTTGATTGATCATCACCGAAAGCGGAATCGCATGAACGTCGAAAATCTGTGAAAGTGTATTTTCTGCATCAGTAAAAATCGGAAACGTAATATTCATCGACTTCACCAGAGGCGGTACTGCCGTCGATGGTTTGTCATCGACATTGATCGCAAGAATCTCAAAACCCTTCGATGCGTACTTATTACGCAGCTCAACCATTGAAGGCATCTCTTCAATGCAGGCATCACACCAGGTCGCCCAAAAATTGACTAACATGAGTTTGTGCGGCAAATCTCCGACACTTTTTTTAGAGCCATCCAACCCTGTGAGTTCAAAGTTGGGAACCTGAGCGCCCTCAACCATCTCTACCGGTTCAGACTTCAGATGCGCTTCTTTCTGAACGGTCGCCTTGATCACCAAAAGAACAAGAACGATCACCACCAAAAGAATAGCGATGGGCAAAAAAACCTTACTTTTCAAATTTGAAGAACCCGTTTCTTCCATATTCATCGATTGTAGCCTAAAATAGTATGAGTGGAAGGGAAAACGCAGGAAATCAAAACGCATTCGACGGCACTGCACCACAATTCCGGACAAGCGATTCTGGAATACGTCCTACTCTTATCGATTATCATCGGCATGGGCACCATTCTCGTTGGCGGAGTTCAAAGAACCCGAGACAACATGTGGAAACGCATACTTTGCGAGGTCAGCGCTGCCTGCCCTGGCTGCAAATCTACCGAAAGCGCAAAAAAAGCCCTGCCTAAGGCGAGCTTCAAATGCAAAAACTGATTACCAACCCATTCGGTAATACATTTCTTCAAACCGATCATAAGGCAACACGACAAAATCAGAATCGAACCCTGGCATGATTGCACCTTTTTTTGCTTCAAGCCCCAATGCAGCCGCTGCATTAGTGGTAACCGATGCCAGAATTTCAGCCGAATTCATCTGAAGATAAAGAGCCGACATGTTCATCATCAAAGGCAAATTCAAAGTATAACTTGAACCGGGGTTGAAATCAGTCGCTACCGCAACTTTTCCACCGGCATCGAGAATTTTTCTCGCCGGAGCATTCTTTTCTTTGAGATAAAACGCGGTACCCGGCAAAAGCGTTGCTACCGTATTGCTTTTAGCAAGAGCCTTGATTCCATTTTCAGAAATCTTCAACAAATGATCTGCTGAATGCGCATGCAATTTACAGGCAAGCTTTGCAGATTCGGTATTCATCAATTCATCAGCGTGAATCTTGATCTTCAAACCCAGTTTTTTCGCAGTTCTTAGAATCCGCTCACCTTCATCGACATTGTAATACCCTTCATCAATGAACACGTCACAAAACTCGGCTAGTTTTTTTGATGCAACCAGTGGCAAGGTCTTATGAAGCATTTCATCGATGTAATGCGAACGCTTTTGATCATGTGGAATCGCATGGGCACCAAGATAGGTTGAAACAAAAGTCATCTGTGGCAAAGCCTTACGAAGGTGTTGAACCACGGTCAGACACTTGATCTCGGTGTCATGATCAAGACCATAACCTGATTTACATTCAATCGTACGCACACCAAAACGATAAGCAATCAAAGCGCGCTTCAATGCCGATTCAAACAGCTGTTCAATTGTTGCATCACGCGTTGCCTTGACGGTAGTCAGTATTCCGCCACCCTCTTCTGCAATTTCCTGATAGGTGGCGCCCGCACAACGACGGGCAAATTCATGGGCACGTGAACCCGCAAATACCAGATGGGTGTGCGAATCGATCAACCCCGGAATCACCGCCTTTTTATTGCGAAGATTAGTGGTTTTCAATTTTTTGTACTTCGCCGGCAAATCAGCGGTCTTGCCAACCCAGATGATTTTTTTTGAATCAAA
The DNA here is from genome assembly GCA_943327105.2 of Nitrosovibrio sp. Nv4. Classification (GTDB taxonomy): domain Bacteria; phylum Bdellovibrionota; class UBA1018; order UBA1018; family CAIMNF01; genus CAIMNF01. Next base: position 2,860 of record CALPVV020000114.1, on the reverse strand, counting down.
AACCACTGCTCCATCTTCAATCGCTGAAGCATCTTCCGGTATCAGGCGTCGGCCATCTTTCTGCAAGATTCCTTCGCAAGTGTAGACATAAGACGCATGAACAAACGCTTGTTTTATATTTGCCATGTTATTTGATCATCGGCATGCGCGCGCCGTAGAGCGGAAGTTGTTTTTTTGCATTGTCGATCGCCTGCTCATAACCCGCATCGGCGTGCCGTACAATTCCCATTCCTGGGTCACTGGTCAACACTCGTTCCAATCGCTTTGCCGCCGCATCGGTACCATCGGCTACAATCACCATACCTGAATGAATCGAATAACCCATTCCAACTCCGCCGCCATGGTGAAGACTGATCCATGAACCACCGTTCACGGCATTGATCATGGCATTCAGTACCGGCCAGTCTGCGACAGCATCAGAACCGTCTTTCATTGCCTCGGTTTCACGGTTAGGAGATGCAACCGAACCGCAATCAAGATGGTCACGACCAATTACGATCGGCGCTTTAACCTTGCCGGTTCGAACGAGTTCATTGAAAAGCAAACCCGCTTTCATGCGCTCGCCAAACCCCAGCCAACAAATGCGTGCCGGCAAACCTTGGAAGGCAATGCGTTTTTGCGCAACATCTAGCCAGCGATGAAGCCCTTCATTTTCTGGAAACAGTTTTTTCAATTCACGATCGGTAACCGCGATATCTTCCGGATCACCCGAGAGCGCAACCCAACGGAAAGGTCCACGACCATCACAAAATTGCGGACGAATGAAGAGCGGTACGAACCCTTGAAAATCAAATGCGTTCTTTACTCCCGCTTTCACGGCTTGTGCACGGATGTTGTTACCGTAGTCGAAAGTGATTGCTCCACGTTTTTGGAATTCGAGCATGTGCTCAACATGCTTACCCATGCTGGCTATCGCCAATTGTTTGTACTTTTCAGGATTTGACTTACGGAGTTCGTATGCTTCTTCAAGAGGCATTCCGTGTGGAACATAACCATTCAGCTCATCATGCGCACTGGTTTGATCAGTCACCATATCGGCGTGGAAATTTCTTTTCAAAAGTTCAGCCAAGACATCGACTGCGTTTCCAATTACACCGATTGAGGTGTTTGCTTTTGCTTTTTTAGCTTTCTCGACCGCTGCTAGCGCATCATCAAGATTGTCATAAAGTTCATCAAGGTATTTGGTTTCAATACGGCGTTTTGCGCGAGATGCATCGACTTCGATATTGAGAGAAACGGCTCCGGCGATAGAGGCTGCAAGTGGCTGTGCCCCACCCATGCCGCCAAGACCTGCCGTTAAAATCACGCGGCCACCAAGATCATCATTGAAATGTTGTCGACCCGCTTCAGCGAATGTTTCGTAGGTCCCTTGAATGATTCCTTGAGTACCGATATAGATCCATGAACCTGCGGTCATTTGACCGTACATCATCAACCCTTTTCGATCGAGTTCATTGAAGTGTTCCCAAGTTGCCCAATTCGGCACAAGTAAACTGTTCGCCAATAAAACGCGTGGTGCATCTTCATGAGAACGGAATACAACCACAGGCTTACCACTTTGAATCAGCAGGGTTTCATCATTCTTTAAGGTTTTGAGTGTTTCTTGGATAGCGAGGTAAGATTCCTGATTTCGAGCAGCCTTACCGATCCCGCCATAAACCACCAACTCTTCGGGTCTTTCTGCGACATCCGGATGAAGGTTGTTACGAAGCATGCGAAGCGCCGCTTCTTGAATCCAGCCATTACATTCTAATTTTTGAGACATGCATGAATCATATCACCATGTTTTAATGTCGTCGATTCCAACCTCCATACCTAAGGTATTTCGGTAGGTGGTGATATATCCGTTTTCAATGGGGCGACTTTCTTGGTTGAGCAACTGGTAATGCGCCATGTTCGGATTGTATCTAATCTTGAAATATTTTGCGGACTTGCTGCCGGTAAGCGCATTTCTCAAGTAGGTCAGCTTCAAATTCGCCACCGTTTCAGATGAGCCAGCGGTCTCAATCTTGATCAGGTTATGTCCGGATTGACGATATAATACCTGAGGGCTTGCAGCCAATACATGGAGCGGAAACTGCTCAATCACACCACCAACACCCTTATAATAAACGCCGGTGATTTGATTATTACCATTGGTATTCACACCAAGAGAAGCGGTTAGTCCCGGTTGCGCCTCGGCTTTCAAGGTGATGAGACTAATAGAAGCCGCTTTTGCTGATGCGCTCATTAAAATGGTAGCAACAATAGTAAGTGCTGTTTTGCTATTCATGATTTTTCTCCTATTTTTGAGTGATGATTGATTCAATGCCGACGGCAATATTTCCCCAATAGTTGGTCGTGACATAAGCGCGGCTTACGACGCCATGCTCATTGCCCAACTCGTATTGGTTTCTAGACTTGTTAAAATAAAGTTCGATCTCGATGTAACGACGCGAATTCGTCACGCCATTCCGCAAATAACTTAATTTGACCGAGTATCGTTCTTCACCCGGCTTTTTGGTCATTTTGGCACGTACCAAATCATAGACGGTTTCACCATGAGTCGTTTGAATGATTGCAACACCAGCTTGAATTTCATTGAAACTGAAATTGATTTTAGAGTGGTCATTGCCTTCGTAGAAAAAACTGTCGATTGAATGATCTTTTTTTTCGTAATATCCCAAGTGATAAGTGTCTTCAGGATAATACTCGGCTTTCATTTCAATGAGTCGGACCGGCTGAAGGGATTGTTCCGGGTTCCCATCCGCGAATGCGGACGACGTTGCAAGCAACATCGCCACGATCATTCTAATTTTGGAAAATGTAAGATTCATCCGATCCGTTCCTCATTCCTGCCTGATGCAGTGAGGCGATCCTA
>CALPVV020000113.1 GCA_943327105.2 Nitrosovibrio sp. Nv4 | reverse complement strand
GCTTTTGCCAGGGGCGAAATCCAGCTGATTTTTCCTTTTGATGGTTCGATTTCATCGATGCCGACGATGGAAACTGATTTCTTCTGTCCCTCTTCGTTGACAAACGTTACGGTGGCCCCAAATTGAACTTTTGCTGGGTTGGTGACGATGACTTTGATCGGATCGATCACCTCGGCGATTTCAAGACGCTTGCTCAGAAATCGGATTCTACGGTCGATCTCGCGGAGTTTTCTTTTTCCGTAGGTATAGTCGGCATTTTCAGAACGGTCGCCATTGGATGCGGCCCATGCAACCACCTGGGTGAGATCGGGGCGAGTTTTGGTCAGCAACAGATGAAGTTCGTCCTTCATGTAGGCAAAACCCTTCGGTGTAATGTAGTTTTTTTTCGTGGGTAGGGCGTTCAACTCCGAATCAGCGGGGTCTTGCTCGTCTTCATTGCTCTTCATCAAGATGAATTTAAGGCATGACTCTGGCATAGGCAAGGGTCATGCAGTCGAAACGTGAAATTGGAAAGTATTATGAAGAACAAGCGGCCCTGTATTTGGAAAAAAAGGGCTATCGTATCGTAGATAGAAACGTGAACTACCGGTGGGGAGAAATCGACCTCGTTGTCATTGATCCTGATCGGAACGAACTGGCGTTTGTAGAGGTGAGATCACGTAAAAACTATGGAATGCTGGCGCCCGAGGAAACCGTAGGAAAGAGCAAATTGAAACGATTGAATCGTGCAATTGATACCTATCTGGTTTCCAATCAGCTTGAAAATAAAGGAGCAATGCCAACCGGTGTACGAATTGATCTGGTTGCCTTTGATGGCAGCAGGGTTGTTCACTGGGTTAACTTTGTTTGAAAAAGGGAAGCCTAGTTGTTGATGATCGCCTTGCCGTTGCGACGACTCAGGTTCTCGTCATCAAAGAATTCAAATTCATTCTCTTCGTCAAACGCTTTCATGATCTTTTGGAATTCTGATTTTACGCCGATGTATTTTGGAGTGACATCGGTTTGAACGTGGATTTTTTTCAATTGCTCAACGAAGTGAGTGATGCCAGCAGACCCTACAAATTGAAGGTCTTTCATGCTCACCAGAATTTTTTTCGGTGTCTCATCGGTTTTGTTTTTCTCGATGGCCTTGTTGATGACGGCACAAGCGTCGTCTTGGGTTTCGTAATCGATTTTCCCCTCAAGAGAGAGGATGAGTATGTCGTTGTTGTGTTTGATTTTGGCTTTCATTTTCGCTCCTTGAACCTTACTCTTTACAGGATGCCAACGAAAACCGAGTCCGTCACTGGGCAAAATATGCAGGTTCATGACTTCTATCACACGCATCCCGCGCAACGGGCGAAAATCTCTTTTGTTGCCACGCCGATCGGAAATCTTTCCGACATCACTGCCCGTGCAATTCGCTGTTTGCAGGCTTGCGATGAGATTTGGTGTGAGGATACCCGTCATACACAACAGTTATTGAATGCACTCAAGATCGAATCCCTGAATCAGGATCAGCGTCTTCGCCGCTTCGATCAGCACGTGTCTCCAAAAGAGATGGAACGTTTGCTGGAGCAGGTTTCTGAAAAGGGTCAATGGATTGTCGTGGTCACCGATGCCGGAACACCGGGGATCAGTGATCCGGGTGCGATGATCGCCGCTGAAATCTACCGATATCCTGAAATCAAATTGGAACCGATTCCCGGCCCATCTGCAGTCAGCGCATTCGTATCGATTGCGGGATTTCAGGATAATTCATTTGAATTCAAAGGCTTTTTCCCTCGTGAGCGCAAGGATGGCATGAGTGTTCTGGAAGGGCTTTCTGATGGGGCGGTCATTTTTTTTGAAAGCCCTAAACGACTGAAAGATACGCTTCAGGTCTTGAAGTCCTGGTGTGAGACCTTGGATTTTCAACCGAAATTTTGTTTTGCGAAAGAATTGACCAAACTTCATGAAACCATGTTCTCAGGCTCGGGTATTGGTTTTCTTGATGACTTGATCGGACAGGAAATTGACGAACGGGGTGAGTGGGTTTTTTCCATAATGATACCTAAAGAATGTGTAAAAAACAAAAAACCTGTTTCGGAATGGGAACTTGCCATGGAGTGTCTGATTGAGGCCGGAATTTCTACAAAATCCGCATCACAGATTATTGCTGCAAAATTCAAGATCGCGAAGAATTTGGCGTATGACCATGCAATCGAATTGCAAAAAAAAATCAAAAAAACTTAATTGCGTGCTTGATCTTCATGCGAAGGCAAGTATCCTGAATATGTGTGGTTGTGGTTGAGTCCATGGAAGGATTCATAGCGGGAGAACAAGTTCTCTAAACTGCTGCCTGAATCGGATGATTCGGATGTACGGTTAAAAAGCTCCACGGCCTCGGTGAAATCAGGATGACCCTTCACCGAGGCTATTTTTTTACTGGGATTGCAGGATGTGATTCTGGAAAAAATAAAACTCACTGCTGAAAACGCAGCAAAACAATCGTCATTCAAACTTCACTAGGATGGTGCAGGATGGATCAGTCGATACAGATTGTACGGGAAAAGTCCTTCGATCTCGTTCAAAACCTCATACAGATCATCAGTCTTAAAGATAAAAATACCTTGGAACATTCCAATCGTGTTTATTCACTCACGCGTGAATGGGCAACTTACATGCGTTCACGTTGGTCTTGGACTGACCTTGATGTAAGTGCTCTTGAATTGGCTGCACTTCTTCACGACGTAGGCAAGGTCGGGGTGTTGGATGAAATCCTTCAGAAGCCGGGTGCATTGACCCCTGTTGAACGTGATCATCTTGAGCAGCATTCTGAAATCGGTTACCAAATGATTCGTGATTTTCCGGGCATCAGTGATATTGCGATTGGTGTTCGTCATCATCATGAACGCTGGGATGGAAGAGGGTATCCCCTTGGCCTTAAAGACACTAAAATTCCGACCATTTCCCGTATCATTAATATCGTAGATGCCTTTGATGCCATCACCAGTGATCGTCCCTACCGCAAAGGTCGTAGCCAGAATGAGGCGATTTTGGAGCTCCAGAAAGAAGCAGGTCGTCAATTTGACCCGGCATTAGTAAACGAATTTATTGGATTTTTGCACGCTAGAAACACTTAAAAACGTTCGCGCATCCAGCCAATTGCTGGTAGTCTATAAGTGCTATGTCATCATGGTTTGACGATTTAAAAACACCGAAGTTCAAGAGCGAAAGCTCGTCCTCAAAAACAGCCAAGATCCCGGAAGGGCTTTGGGGAAAATGTCCGAGTTGCGGCGAGATCATTCAGACACGTCAGTTGCAAGATAATGCATCGGTTTGTCCGGAGTGTGATCATCACTTGCGGATTTCTGCGAGTGAGCGCATTGCGCTTTTGTCGGATGAAAATTCATTCGTTGCTTACGGCACCGATATTCAATCCAATGACCCATTGAAATTTGATGACCAAAAACCTTATCAACAGCGTCTTGATCAAGCCATCAAAAGTCATCGCATCAATGATGCATTGATTGCAGGTAAGGCGACTTGCAATGGTATTCCGTTTCACATCGCTGCTTTTGAATTTAAATTCATGGGCGGCAGTATGGGTGTGATTGTCGGTGAGAAAATCACCATGGCGCTTGAAAAAGCTCTTGAAGAAAAAGTTCCCGCTGTCATCGTCTCTTCATCGGGCGGTGCGCGCATGCAAGAGGGAATTCTCTCTCTCATGCAAATGGCTAAAACCACCGCCATCATTCAAATGATGCGTGAGCAGGGTATTCCTTACATTTCCATTCTGACTGATCCGACTACGGGTGGTGTTGCGGCTTCGTTCGCCATGCTTGGTGACGTGATCATTGCGGAACCTAAAGCGTTGATTGGTTTTGCCGGTCCTCGCGTAATCGAACAAACCATTCGTCAAAAACTTCCGGAAGGGTTCCAGCGAAGCGAATTCCTGCTCAAGCATGGATTCCTTGATCGCATCGTTCACCGGAAAAACATGAAATCTGAACTACACGATCTCTTTATCCGACTCGGCAATAGATGCTCATATTAATCCTCCTCGCCGCTTTTGCGGTGGATTCCACAAACGCTTTTGCGAAAGTGGTTCATTGGAGTGCGGATCGGTCGCGACTACTGCGACAGACCAAGGTGGTCGAACTCAGAGGAAACGCCCATTTCAGTCGTGATAATGAAGAAATGGTTGCTGATGAAATCGACTTCAATCAGGAAACCCAGACCGTCCAGGCGCGCGGTCGAGTGCAGTACCAGTATGGTACCTATTTTGTAAAAGCTGATTCCATCGATCTTGATCTTGATAAAAAAACGGGTGTAATTACGAACGGCAATCTGACCAATGGTGGTTTTTCGCTTCGTGGGTCGCGCATGGATCAGATCGGTGAGAACCGAATTCTGGTCAAAGATTTTGATTACACAACCTGTGTAGACTGTCCGAATTCCTGGTCGATGACCGGAAAGGAAGTCGACCTCACCATAGATGGTTACGCATACATCAATGATTTTGTCTTCAAGGTGAAAGACGCTCCGATGTTCTGGCTTCCGTACATGATTGTTCCAGTGAAGACAAAGCGAGAGACCGGTATTTTGTTTCCACGTTTTGGTGCCAACGATATTCACGGGTTTTATTTTGTACAGCCGGCATTTTGGGCGATCAATCGCTGGTCTGACATGACACTCGCTGGAGGTTACTTTTCAAAGCGTGGCGCCCGCATTGAGTGGGAAGGGCGTTACTCGCTCAGTGACCGTTCCAATGGAGTTTTCAATTTTTTTCATACCGGTGATGAGCAGGTTGCGAGTTTACACCATCGATATGCTGCAAAAGTGGCGATCACCCAGGAGTTGCCGTTTCACTTTGAAGCAAAGTTGAAGGCCAATGAGGTGAGTGATTCGGGATATCCGGTCACCTATTCGGAAGATATTTCCGGCCGTTTCGAGCCGGTTCTTTCTAGTGATTTGTTCTTGTCCCGAAATGATCCGAATATCAGTACGGTGGTTGCGTTTAGAAGAATGCGAAATCTTCTGAATTTCGATTCCGATAACAAGTTCGTAACCCAGTTTGATCCACGAACGGTTCAAGAGACTCCACGAGTGGTGGTGAATACGAATAGCCAGTTTTTATTCGGTTCAAATATCGCAGCCGGATTGGAAGCTCGGTTGAATCGTTTTTCTCGCGATGGTGGTGCATTTGATTCGATCTCTACCGGTGGCGCGGGTACTGCGAATGTCATCCGTGAAGCAAACCGTTTTACCTTGATTCCGAACGTCTATACGACATTGAACCCCTGGCCTTGGTTGTCGGTGGTTCCTTCCGTACAGTATCGGTCTTTTAT
>CALPVV020000112.1 GCA_943327105.2 Nitrosovibrio sp. Nv4 | reverse complement strand
GTAAGGCCCGAAACGACCACTCAGACAATAAATGTCTTTGTTGGTTTTGGGGTCTTTCCCAATACTCTGAGGGCCTTTTTCAGATGCAATTAGCAAGTCTGAAATCGCCTCTGACGTCAGGTCAGCCGGTGCCACATCATCAGGAATGGTGGCGTGAATTTCTTCTTTGGAATCAGTCTTTGGTTGAATGACGTAAGCGCCATAGCGACCGATCTTCACTTCAACGTCTTTGATCTGATCTAGCTTGACGGTGCGTGACTCGTTCGGATCAATTTTCTTATCTTGTTCTTTTACCAGTGTCGCAAGACCTTCTTTACCAAGGTAAAACCCCTTCAGGTAAGGAATGGATTCGACTTTTCCTTCCGCAATCTCATCGAGTGAGTTTTCCATCGCAGATGTGAACTTGTAATCAACGAGTTTGGAAAAATGGTTTTCCAGCAATTGTACAACGGCAAAACCGGTGAAGGTCGGGCAAAGAGCGTTGCCGAGCTTGCGAACATAACCACGATCAAGAATGGTATCGATGATCGATGCATACGTCGACGGACGGCCAATGCCTTCTTTCTCGAGTTGCTGGACGATCGAAGCTTCGGTGAAGCGTGCTGGCGGTTTTGTAAAGTGTGAAAGGGCATTCAGCTCTTCAAGCGAAATTGAATCGCCTTGTTTCATTTCAGGTAACAGCACTTCTTTATCTTCGAGTGCTGCTTCCGGATCATCAGTGCCCTCGACATAAGCGCGTAAAAATCCCGGGAACAGGATGCGTGAACCGCTTGCGCCGAAAATCACTTGTTCTGTGCTTGATTTTGCCTCGATGCGAACACTGATTGAGAGTTTTTTGGCTTCAGCCATCTGACAGGAAACCGTACGCATCCAGATCAATTCGTAAAGGGCAAGATCACGACCGGTAAGGCCTGTTTCGCGAGGGTGCTTGAAGTCAGCGCCTGCCGGACGAATCGCTTCGTGGGCTTCTTGAGCACCTTTGTTTTTTGATGCGAACTGACGTGGCTCGGGTGAAAGGTAATCGTTACCGAACAGTTCCTTCACGGCATTGCGGGCGCCGTTGATCGCTTCCTGAGAAAGAGAAGGCGAGTCGGTACGCATATAGGTAATGAACCCTTGCTCATACAGTGCTTGAGCGGTTCTCATTGCATCACGCGCACCCATACCGAGTTTACGGTTGGCTTCCATTTGAAGGGTCGAAGTGATGAACGGAATCGAAGGCTTTTGGGTGAATTGCTTTTCTTCAACCGATTGAACGGTATAGGAAGCGTTTTTCAATGAACCAAGCAGCTTGTTCGCGTTGGTTTCGTCGAGCAAAAAGAGATTGTCTTCTTTGCCGGCGATGAGTTTTCCCGTGGTTTCGTCGAAGTCTTTGGTTGTAGCAATGCGTTTGCCGTTCCAGCTGATCGATTTTGCAGAGAACTTGGCTTTTGATTTCGAGAGTTCCGCTTCGAGATCCCAATAGTTGGCGCTCTTGAAACGAATGCGCTCGCGTTCGCGATTCACGATCAGGCGTAGACCTGCCGATTGAACGCGACCAGCAGAAAGACCGTAAGCGATCTTTTTCCAGATGAGTGGCGAAACCGTATAACCCACCAAGCGATCAAGAATACGACGGGTCTCTTGTGCCCGAACCAGGCGCATATCGACTTCACGCGTATCTTCCAGGGCTTTCATGATGGCGCTTTTCGTGATCTCGTGAAAAACCATTCGTTTTACTGGAATTTTTGGTTTCAAAAGCTCAAGCAAATGCCATGAAATACTTTCTCCTTCGCGGTCCTCATCGGTTGCGAGATAGAGCATGTCTGCATCGGCCATTTTCTTTTTCAGGTCTTGAATGACTTTCGATTTTCCCTTGGGAACAATATAGAGAGGTTCGAAATCGTGATCGACGTTGACGCCGATCTTTGTCCATTCTTCCTGTTTCAGCTTTTGAGGAATATCCGTTGCCGACTGTGGAAGGTCGCGAACGTGACCCATGCTTGCCTCAACGACATATTCTTTGGGTAGGAACTTTCGAATGGTTTTTGCTTTTGTGGGGGACTCCACAATCACGAGATAATTTTTGGACATAGCGATCAGCCTCTATTACGAAGTAACGCCAAATCGATGAGTTTCGTCAAGAGATCCGTATAGGCGATGCCACTCATCTCCCAAAGTTTCGGGAACATGCTGATGCTCGTGAAGCCCGGAAGCGTATTGACTTCATTCAAATAAAACACGGGATTTTCAGTGGTCGACTGACGATCGAGGAACAAATCGATACGCGAGTAGCCTTCCAGTTCAAGTGCGATGAAAATATTTTGCACGAGTTGCGTTAATTTTTCGTTCAACGCCGGACTGATCTCTGCCGGTACCTTCACAATGGCCCCATTCTCGTCATTGTACTTGGCATCGTAAGTATAGAACTCGTGAGTCGGGATGATTTCAGCAGCAATACTCACTAAAGGCGCTTTTGAGCGGTCGGAATTCTGCAAAACAGCAAATTCGATTTCGCGTGCATCGATTCCGCGTTCGATCAAAACCTTGTTGTCGTATTGGAATGCTTCTTTGAGTTTTGTTTTGAACTCTTCGCGGGTTTTGACTTTGTAAACACCGACAGAAGAACCTTCACGTGCGGCTTTGATGAACATCGGCCAGCCAAGATTTTTCTCGGCATCGATGAGCATCGATTCAATGTGATCGGTTGAATCCCAGACATGGGCCACGCGATAAGGAACCACCGGAAGTCCTGCTTTTTCGGCGAGGCGTTTTGAAACCTCTTTATCCATCCCGATGGCAGAACCCAAAACACCACTACCGGTGTAAGCGATTTCCATTGATTCAAAAAGCCCCTGAAGGGTTCCATCTTCGCAGTTTTTGCCGTGAACGATCGGCATCATGACGTCGACTTTTTCTTTGCGGCCAAAGTTCTTCTGATCTTGAAAGCTCAAAACTCCTTGAGAAAGAAGCACAATTTCGGGTGCTTCACTCGCCATAGGGAGTGTTGCGTCAGAGCTGGTGATGAAGCTTTCTGGAATATCAACCCAGTGCCAGACCCCTTTTTTGTCTATATATATAGTCTTCGGATCAAAGCGGGTTCGATCAATTCGCTTGAATACACTTGCTGCGGAGCGAAGTGAAACTTCATGTTCTGAGCTCCTGCCACCGTAAATGATCCCTACTTTGATTTTGTTCATAGAAGAATTCTAACACTTCTGCTAGGTTTTTGAGAAATACGAAATCTAAATAAGGAAACACTATGAGTCACAGTTTACGTTCAGGTTTGTGGGATACCAGTCCTTTGTATCAAAATGCGGTTTTGGATCTTGAGTTTGCAGCTAAGAAAATGAGCTTGGATTCAAACGTGATGGAACGTTTGAAAATGCCAAAAAAAGCGATGTGCGTGAGCATCCCCGTTCGTATGGACGATGGAAGTGTGAAGACCTTCGAAGGTTACCGCGTACAACACTCAACGACTTTGGGGCCCGGTAAAGGCGGAATTCGTTTCCACCCTGAAGTGAATCTTTCTGAAGTATCAGCACTTGCAATGCTCATGACCATGAAGTGTTCTCTTGTTGGTTTGCCACTTGGTGGCGCAAAAGGCGGGATTCGCGTTGACCCTTCTCAGCTTTCTCGTGCAGAGCATCAAGCCCTTACTCGTCGTTTCACTATGGAGATCATCTCCATGATCGGACCTGAACAAGACATTCCTGCTCCAGACGTCGGTACCGACGGTCAGCACATGGCTTGGATGATGGACACCTATTCGATGGCAAAAGGCCACGCCGTTCCAGGCGTAGTCACCGGTAAGCCAGTTGAAATCGGCGGATCACTTGGTCGCCCTGAATCAACAGGTCGTGGTGTGGTTTACGTAATCGAGCACGCAATCGAACTTCTCAATAAAAAAGGCCACAAATACAAATTGAAAGAAATGACTGCGACCGTTCAAGGTTTCGGTAAAGTGGGTGCGGTTGCCGCTATTGAGCTTTACGAGCGTGGATGTAAAGTGGTTGCTGTTTCTGATTTCTTCGGTGGCGTTTACGATAAAAACGGACTCAATGTTCCTGAAGTGATCGACTACATGAACACTAACCGTTCACTCAAGGGTTATTCAAAAGCAGAAGCGATCTCGAATGAACAATTGTTCGCTCTTGAAGTCGACATTTTGGTTCCTGCAGCGATCGACGGTGTGATCACCAAAGACAACATGAAGAGCGTGAAGGCAAAAATCATCTCTGAAGGCGCGAACGGCCCGATCACTTCTGAAGCACAAGCCTACCTTGAAAGCCAAGGCTGTTACATCATTCCTGATATTCTTGCGAATGCTGGTGGTGTGATCGTGTCTTACTTCGAGTGGGTACAGGGTCTTCAGCAGTTCTTCTGGAACGAAAAAGAAGTAAACGCAAAACTTGCTGAAATCATGGCCAACGCATTCAATCGTGTTGCCAAGAATGCAGACAAGTACAATTGCGGAATGAAAACCGCAGCTCTCATTACTTCGGTTGAGCGTCTCAGCCAAGCAATGTTGCTTCGTGGTCTTTTCCCTTAATGGGGTGCCTGACTACTTTTCTATGCTCGGTGCATAATTTTGATGACCTCACCGAAAATTGGAGAAGAATTTTTTAAAAAATTGATAAGCCCCGTGTCCTCTGGTCACGGGGCTTTTTCATTTGTTCAAAGTTTTTGCCTGTTCCAAGATGGTTTGGTTTAGAATGAGATTCAAATGCAAAACCTATTCGCACTTGTTCTCTTACTTTCATCGCTTCCTGCCGTTGCTTGGGATCAACATCAGTCAATGATGGACTTGATGCTTGAATCTGACGGTGTCGCTTCCAGGGCTTATTTGAAAGAAGTAGTGACTATTCCAAGTGAAGCAGATCAAAAGAAAGAAATCGAAACTCTTTCCAAATCACTGCAAGTCAATCCGGAAAAGATTGCCATTCAAAAACCAGGTAAAACAACGGTGATTGATTTCATCCGTGGCGAAACGGTAGATGAGCCTGACTTTGGAATGGACCAGGATCTGGCAGATGATGTTGACCCGAATGGCGATCGAGCATGGATGGGTGGAAAAACGGGCCCGACTTCGCAGGGCTTTCGGCACATGTTTTTTAATGGAATCGAATGGGGAAGCCCGCTTCGGACCTTGCAAATTCCAACCCGGACCATTGGTCAAACTCCAGACCGGATTGAAAAAATTCGCGCCATTTCTCAAAAGTATTTCAGTGAAAAGAACCGTTACTGGGGATTGCGCACGTTGCTTTGGGAGATTCATCTGCTACAAGACCTTCATCAGCCATTTCACGTGATGCAAGTTCCTTACTTCAAAATGTTGCCGTGGAAAAATTTGTTCAGTGGTTTCGTTGGTCGTTCGATTCAGGTGATTGCCAATTATCATTATGCCTATGAAGGGTTTATCCGAGAATCGGTCGATGAAAGTGTTTTGTCAGAACTGGTGCCTTGTTTTGCTGT
>CALPVV020000111.1 GCA_943327105.2 Nitrosovibrio sp. Nv4 | reverse complement strand
GTTCCTCCTTGAGTTAATTAAAGCTCCATGTCGGGCAAAATCCGATTCACCTGACACACTCCTTTCGCTCAAACAGCGTTTTGACTTGAGCAAAAAATGCCTAAAACCGTAAAAATAATACACAATTAAAAAAGTCAAGTAATTGAAATCATAGGAAAATCCAATGATGTCAACGAGATTGACAGACCGTCAAAGAAGCGTTGCGCATTAAATTAATTTAGTGTAATAAAGCCAAATGAAGTTTTTTTACTTAATGTTGTTTGTTTTGTCTGCAAATGAGGCGTTCGCTGCTCCGTTGGTGGGCTATTCCACACCTCAACCTGAAAATCAGTACAAGATTTTCAATGCGCAGGGAAAGCAAATCTTCAATGCAATCACGGACACGGTCAAGCGAGTGGAATTGCGTGATGGTTTTGCGGTGGTACAGACTTCATTCAACAATGTTTCACTGATTCGTGAAGACGGTGTGAAGGTGATTGATTCCGTTTACGGCAGTGAACTGAAAGTTTCTAAAAAACTTCTCGCTGTTTATAATAAAAATGGAATCGGCGCAGTTTATACCATCGACGGCAAAAAACTTTATCCGACTGATGCGGCAACTGCGAATCGTCCGATCACTGAAATTCAAATTGCAAACAATCGATTTGCACTGACCGATCGTTTTACGGATGTCTTCAAGGTGTTCAATGATGCCGGCATCGAATTGGCTCAATTCAAGAGCATTAAGAAAGCGCTTATTTCTGATGGTTTTCTTTCACTCACCACGGTTGCAGATACCTCGATGCTTTTCGGCGAAAGCATGGACTCGCTTCTTTCAACCCAGTCGAACATCACCGGAATGCAGATATCTGATGAGTTCGCCGGTTTTTTTGATTACTACGGCAACCTTCGCCTCTTTACCCGGAATAAGGGTGAAGCACCGATTCAAAACAACGTGAATCACTTTTCGCTTACGAATTATTACGCAATCGTGACCGGCCAGATTGGTACGGTTCTTTATGGGAAGAACAGTGAAGAGTTGGAATTGCTGACGCCATCGATTCAATCCATGGTTACGTCTCACGCCAACTTTGCCTATCGTGGTGTCACTGGTGCGGTATGGGTAAAGAATGAAGAAACCGGTGATTCCATGGTGGTCAACCAGGCTGACTCATTTGAAATGACCGACGACCTTCTATTAACCCGCAACGGAATGGGGGAGTTTCGCGTCTACTCGCTGAAAAAAGGATCCTTCGGCCGATTGGTTTACAGTACTCTTGATCAGCTGATTTCCCGTTTTCAATTGGGCAATGGCATTGTTTCGTTTCAAACCGGATTCTTTAATGCGCAGACCTATGAAACCAGAGTGTTTGTATTCAACGAAAACGCTGTACGTAGCTCATTGGTTGACGAGACCCGCATCAACAGTGTAAATCTGTCGGTAAATCGTGAAGAATGGAATTGGCAATGACAGCAGATGAACTAAAAGTCCGCATTCAACAGTTACACCCTGAAACTATGGTTCAAGTGACCGACCTCACTGGCACCATGGATCACTGGCAAGTCGTGGTAGTGAGCCCCGTATTCGAAGGCAAGCTGACTTTTGAACGCCAGAAGATGGTCATGGCTTTATTGAAAGAAGAGATTGCATCAAACGAAGTTCATGCACTCACGATGAAGACATATTCAACATCGCAATATCAGGCGATGTAACCCTTAACAAAAAAGAGACGGAGCTAAACATGGCACATCCATTGATTCCAGAAGTACAAAAGTTAGTCGACACAAACCCAGTGATGGTTTTCATGAAAGGCACTGCTGATTTCCCAATGTGCGGATTTTCTGCAAAAGCAGTATCAGTTCTTCGTGCAGCCGGCGTTGAAAAAGTAGGTTCTTTTGACCTTCTTTCCGACGACGACATGTGGACCGCTCTTGAAGAGTTGACCGAGTGGCCAACTTCTCCACAAGTTTTCATCAAAGGCCAATTCATCGGCGGTTGCGATATCGTGACTGAGATGTTTGAGAACGGCGAACTTCAGCAAATGCTGAAGGCTTAATTTTTCATATATTTCTTTTCAAAAATAAAGGTTCCGAATGGGAGGCAAGAAAACAGCCAGCTCATTCGGAGCTTTTTGCTTTCCCAGTTCTGAGTCTCAGCAAGCGCTGCTGCAGCAAGCACGTAAGCGATGAAAAGACCGCCATGTGCACGCCCCAGGTGTTTCACCGGTTCAGGGTTGTCCATCAGATATTTCATCGGCATCGCGACGAACATCAACAAGATCAAAGACAGACCCTCAAGACGACCCAGGTAGATAAACAGTTTTTCTTTCATGATGGTTACTTATTATGCCTTTGGCCAGTGAGAGGCAAGTGGAATCACTTCATCAATGGTGCGTGCATTTAAAAGCAGCATGGCAATTCGATCCACTCCGATGGCTATGCCGCAAGTCGGTGGCATTTTTTCAATTGCAGCCAGAAGCTCTTCATCAAGAGGTGATACCGGAAAACTGTCACCATAGGTTTTGGCGCGAATTTCCTGGTCTTTAATGAAGTTTTTTCGTTGAATGGCCGGGTCGCGCAGTTCATCAAACGCATTGCCGAGTTCGAGTTTTCCCGCATAGACCTCAAAGCGATTCGCCCATTCAAATTCTTGGTCGTCTTTGACTCGGTTGCAAAGTGACGACTGGCTAACCGGGTAATGTGAAACAAAGCAAGGTTGATCGGTTGGTAACATCGGTTCGATAAAGTTCAGCCAGATTTTGAAATACAGGTCATCCCACGGTTCGTCGGCAGTAGCCGGAATTCCCTTTTGATTGCAAAACGCACTCATGGCATCGGTCGAACTTTTTCGAAGATCGATTCCAGCATGCTTCATGAATAATTCATTCACGGTAAAACGCGGCCATCGGGATTGAAGGTCGTAACTTTGAGTGGTGCCGTATTTTTCATTCAATTTTGAAGCAAGATAACGAAACAGGTTTTCAACCCGTTCTTGAAAAGCTTCAAGAGTGATGTGCGCTTCATAGAACTCAAGCATGGTGAATTCAGGCGAGTGTTCAGGGGAGCGGGGTTCGTCCCGAAAAGAGGAACAGATTTGAAAAATTCTGGGCAGTCCACGTGCCAATAGTTTCTTCATCGCGAATTCAGGTGAAGTGGGCAAGAAACTTCCTGGCGTTACTTCAATCGGACGAATGTGAGGTTCCATGCCGGGGCTCATGACGAGTAGGGGCGTGCGAGTTTCTTCGTATTCGAGCGACCAGAAATATTCCCGAATCCAGCGTTCCATCAAAATACGTTTAAACCAAAGTTCCTGTTTGTTCATCGGGGGCCTCGTGAATTGGGTTGCGACACTTTGTGTTGTAGCTGAATTTGACCTAAAAATAAACGACATAAGTCCCCGTTTATGGTAATCTTTCAGCATTCCCATGCCTTTCAAAAGATGGCTAGTGCGTTTTAGAACCTCCGATCTTCAGGCCAAAATCGTTTTGATTTTGATCTCGGTCATTTTTCCTCTCTCGGTATTGATCAGCTTCATGCAGTCAAAAGTGATGGAACCGGTGTTGACCGAAGAAATTCGTCAGGTGGGCCTTTCATTTTCTCAAAACCTCGCAAACCAGATTCAATCGCAACACTTATTGGGGCGTGCCAATTCGGCAGCGTTGGTCGAAGACCTCATTCAGCGCATGATGTATACACAGCCTAGTGTGCTTCGGGTTGATGTCATTGCGCCCAAGGCGATACCCGCACAAGGTCTACAGTATCTTGCATCCAGCGTACTCGATGAAGATGAAACAGATCTTCCGATTCAGACTTTGAAAGAAGTGATGGAAGGGGAGATCACCAAAGAAGAGGGGATTCCGGTCTGGAGTATTTACTATCCGATCAAGCAGGGCACTGAAAAAGCCAATATTCATATTCTGGTTTCGTTGAAGTTTGCTTCTTCCATTACCAATACATTTCTTCGAATCAACTTGATCGGTGCACTGATTAGTACCATTTTGCTGATTTTGATTTTGAATTACTTTTTGAGACGGGCAATCGACAACGAGAAACAGTTGAAAGTGGCCCAGATGAGCAACGAAGTGCTTTCTGAAAAATTGCAGGAAATTCAGCAAGAACTGATTCAAAAAGAAAAACTTGCCGTCATGGGGCAGCTGACCGCCAGTTTTGCCCATGAGATCGGCACGCCATTGAATGCGATCGGTGGCCACGTACAGCTTCTCACGATGGACCTCGGCAAACAGCATTCCGAACGCATCGGAATCATCTCCAGCCAATTGAAGAAGATCGAAGAGATCGTCAAAGGATTCCTGCAAACAACAAAGAAACCGATTGTGCAGCAGAAAATTCGCATTACCACGAGTGAACTGATTGAACGGGTGGTGGTATTGGTCATGCCGACCCTTCAGCGTCACCAGATTTCGTTCGGGCAGGAATTCAAGGCTACCAATGATGAAGTTGAAGTTGTGCCTCTGGAAGTCGAGCAGGTTTTATTGAATCTGGTGAATAATGCGATCGACAGCATGAAGTCGATCGATCCAGCCAAAAAACCTCTGAATGCACTTTGGATTCGCACCTATGATTCACCGGGTGCCGTGGTGATCGAGATTCAGGATTCCGGCATGGGCATTTCTCCTGAGCACCTGAAACAGATTTTCAAGCCTTTTTTCACCACCAAAAGTTCAGGTGAAGGACATGGCCTCGGCCTCTCGATCTGTCAGCAGATCATTCGTAGTTACGGCGGTGAAATCATCGTCGAGTCGAAACTGAATCGCGGCACGCGTGTGAAAGTGCAATTGCCATTGGGAGCAAAAACATGAAGATCTTGGTAGTCGATGATGATCAGGTCAGCTTGAACATGCTGAAAGAGTTTCTCGAAAAAAATCATTTCGAAGTTTATCTGGCTCAGAATGCCGATCAAGCGCTTCATGTGGTTCAGACCCGGAACATACCGTTAGTGTTGAGTGATATTCGGATGGAAGAATCAGACGGTCTTTCGCTGTTGGGTGAATTGATCGGCCGTAACCCGAAAATCGTCATGATCATGATGACCGGTTTCGGAAGCATGGAAGGCGCGATTGAAGCCATTCAAAAAGGCGCATTCGATTACATCAGTAAGCCTTTTGATCTGATCAAGCTTTTGTCATTGGTGAATAAGGCTGCCAAGCACGTGAAGACTTTGTCACAGGCAGACGTGCCGTTTGTCGATACAGGTGTTGAGTCGCCCAAGGTACTGATCGGTAGTTCGCCAAAAATGGTCGAAGTCTACAAAACCATTGCGCGTGCCACGCTTTCTTCAAGTACGGTTTTAATTCGGGGTGAAAGCGGCACAGGCAAGGAACTGGTTGCCCGTGCGATTCATTCCAATAGTGACCGAAAATCAAAACAATTTGTGGCAGTCAATTGTGGCGCCTTGACCGAGACCTTGCTTGAAAGCGAGTTGTTTGGTCATGTGAAGGGTTCATTTACGGGCGCTCAAGCCGATAAAAAAGGTCTTTTTGAAGAAGCAAATGGTGGAACT
>CALPVV020000110.1 GCA_943327105.2 Nitrosovibrio sp. Nv4 | reverse complement strand
TCAAAATGGTCTACAAGTTCGCCGAGAAAATCGCCAAATCAAAACTCGAAAACCTTCTCGCCTTCCGTGCGAATGCGGAGAGGTTAAAGTATATGTTCGCGCCCGGGGAAATTGATTATCTTCACATGTTCTTCCCTGATCCCTGGCCAAAAAAGGCTCAAATGAAAAATCGCACGGCCAATACTGATTGGCTGAAGGCGATGGCTCCCCTCATTTCTGATCGTGGTCATTTCCACCTGAAAACCGATCATCAGGAATATTTCGATTTCATTTTGGCCAACCTTGAAGAGTTGAAAGACACCTTCGAAATTTTGGAATGCACCCGCAACCTACATGAAAATCACCCCAACCCGAAGTCACTTCAGATTCCTGAAGTCACCCTGTTCGAACGACTCTTCATTAAAGACGGCTTGCCGATTTACTCGGTAAAAGTGAAGCCAAAACGTTAATTTAATATCAAACTAAAACACTCAAGTATTTGACGCTCTTCACCGATAAGCTCATTGATGAGTACTTTCGGGGAAAAATTCGTTTTCACTTTCCTGGGTGCGATCACTGCTGTGATCATTAGCCTTACCTTGTTTTCTGATGCACATCGAAAGCAAGAACGAACCCCCGCATCCCAACTCCAGATCGAATCGGTTTATTTTTATTATTTCGACTGAGCTACAAGGGGTGAACTCAATGCAATTCATCAGAATTTGCCTGCTGATCACGCTGCCCTACTTATCCAGTCAATCGGCACTCAACGCAGAAGCAAGCGAGCTTGCTTCTGCAAACTCAACCCTGAAAAAATTCATCGGTATCAACTTTAAAAAGAAATGCGAATTCCCCAAAACGCCCTCACCTTTTTGTAACGATGCCTATCGACAGATTTGTGAAAACCTTCAGCTTCAAACAGAAAACAACCGCATTGCCGAAAACTTTCTGCAATTTTCAAAGGACCATCAAGACTCAATCAAGGGTGAACTGAAATCACTCGATCAGATCATCAGCATTGAAGAAAAAGTATTTCAGAACCTCGGAATCAAACACGAAGACCTGGAATCGATAGTGAAAACAGCCAAAACCAATCTTTTGAAAGAGATGGATCAAAAGCCCGAACTGAAGGCTAAAAACGCAGCCCCCTCATTCAAGGATATTAAAAAACGAGTGGATTCGATCAAGATCAAAACCCTTGCCAGCATCAAGAAAATGCCAAAAACAGGAAAACTTCAACTGGAACTCGAAACGTTCAAGAGCGTGTGCGGAATTGACGGACTCGAGAAAAACGCTTTCTTCGATGAAGAAGACAACACGATCACCATCTGCCCGGGACAATTGATTCAAACCATGCAAAACAACAGCAATGGCATGATCAACCTTCACCACACCATCGGCCATGAAATCGGTCATTCGATCGACCCTGAAAACCCAATATTTTCGAGTAAAACCGGCCAAAATGAATATCTCGACGAGTTTTACGAAAAACAACTCTCGTGCTTCAAGAATCACTACATCAAGGAATTCAATACCTTTCATGAAGCGATACACCGTCTTGAAAAGTACGGCATTCCAAACCTGAAGAAAGAAATTGAAAAGCTGGAAAGTGAAAAAAACTCCGACTCTTTTGAGATGGCAAACGGGAAAAGAGAACTGATTCGCGCCGAGACCCAATTGCAACACATGAAAGAACTGTATCAAAGCTACAGGGAAAATCAGTTGGACCCCAACGACAAGATGATGACCCATGAAAACGAACTGATCGCCGACCACCTGGGCAACGTGAATCTAGCCATCGCACTGGAACAAATTGCACCTGAAAATCGCGATCTCGTCCTTGCGCAAAACATTTCCGAATTCTGCGATTCGGGCAAAAATCAAAAATGGTCAAAACTGAAATGGGGAAACTCAACTACCGATGGAATGCACCCCAACGGTAAATTCAGAATCGAACAAACCTTCAAAAACCCGAGAATTCGTGAATTGCTCGGTTGCGAAAAACTAAAACCAAATGATGCCCCCTACTGTGATCCTTCAGGTGAGTGGCGATGATTGATGTTTCTCTTTTTCTTCAATCCACTTCGTGAAGTAATATCTCGATTGGTTGCCTTCAAAACGAAGTATCCGTGAAGTCCAATCGGGTAGATCTGCGTTTCTCTTTTTTTGAAGCAAATCAGTGATCAAAGCTTTCAACTCAGGGACCCTTGAGGCAGCCGAACAGTTCTGCATCATCTTCTCAAGACCCATCAGCGAAAACTTTTTCCATTCTCGTTCATCTTCATGCAACTTCACACAGGCATCGGCGAATTCCTGAGGTGTATTGGCTTCATAACCTGGAAATTGAGCGAACAAACCTTCAACACCAACCTTGGTGGTCACACAAGGAACTCCATATCGGAACCCTTCCATGATTTTGCCTTTGACTCCCGCACCAAAGCGAAGCGGAGCCACATTCACCCTCGACTCTTCGAAAACCTCTTCAAGAGTCAGTGCGCTGCCCTTCACTTCAATTCCATTTTTAACATTGTTCCATGCCATCACTTCTTTTGGCGGATAGGCCCCGTAAACCCTGATCTTCGCATCAGGCAACTGCTGTCGAATCAACGGCCAGATTTCATTTCGAAACCAGCGCAAACCATCAATATTCGGTTCGTGACGGAAGTTTCCGATCCAGCAGAAATCTTTTTTCTCATTGAATGGCAAACGAGACTCTTTCACCGCAATCGGCTTTTCATAAAAAAACGGAACCCATTTGGCCTTGCTGGCACCGATTCCGAAATCATCTCGAAGCAATTGCTCTTCAAATGAAGAGACCACAAATGAATAATCAACACGCAAAATTGAACTGGTTTCCCGAAGCGCTGTTTCAGTCTGGTAGAAATCCCGGGGGAATTCCGTTGAGGAAAGATAAGCATCTTTCAAACCATCCCTTGCCCTTCTCACCAGATGAAGGTCCTGAGTTTCCATCAACACCAATGCTTTCGGGCACGAAGGGTAAACATGTGGCCCGAATTGCTCTTCCAGAATAAAGCGATCAAACATGACGATTTCAGGATCAATTCGTTTCAACTCTTCTTGCACCGATTCGCGGTTGAGCGGTAGAGGCAAGGCATCAACCCCCTCAGGCAAGCGAATCGACCCCCAGTCGTCCTCGCTCTTCACCTTGGAAGGAGAAACCAACGTAACCTGATAGCCCATCGACAAAAACAACTGTACCCAATGCATTTGCCGCACTCCGGCAGCAGAGGATTCCGGTTCCGGCCAAACAGTGCTGAAAATGATTACCCGTGACTGCTTCATCATGATAAAGTTCAAGTTATTCTATGCTGCAACTGATTGCTATGACATTCGTTATCAATGCGTGGGCGGTTCCGAACCCGGGACCCCGCTCTACCGAACAAGCCAAGTTTCTTTATCAAGAAGCACTGGATGCAAAAAAAACAAACAAAGATGAACTTGCGATTGAGAACTACAAGAAAATCATCAAGCAATATCCAAGCTTTCAGGAAATCATTCCCGTCTACGAGCAATTGATGAATTTGCAGATGAGTCACCAGAAATTCCAGGATGTGCTCGGACTGGGTAGAGACGTATTGCTGCTTCATCCGAAAGGAAGGGCTTTTGCGGCCATTCAACTGATGCGTGCCGAAGCGGAGCTTCGCACAGGTAAACCGGCACAAACAAAACTGATCGCTGAAGAGCTGATCCAGTCAAAACCGGAACCAACCTTTGAAGTTCAGGCGTTTCTCATCAAGGCCGAAGCCCTAAGCCAAATGAATCGACACAAAGAAGCATTTGCCAGCCTTGATGCGGCGAGGGCGAGTGAACAGTTTCCCGATGCGGAACTGAAGATTCGTTCACGATCGTGCAGCTCACTTCAACGAAACGCCAAAGATAATGACTTTGATTTTTTCAATCGCAAGAATCTTTGTTTCAAAGAAAGTGCGGCATTAGCGAAAAGCGAACCTGAAAAAGCATCCGCTCAAGTCTGGTGCGACCGATTTGCCCTACTTGCAGCAGAGTTGAAAAAATCAAAGATCGACAATTTCAGCCGCGAGAAAATCGAAAAAGATCTGGAACAGACCAAAGGCCTTTCTTCAACCTGGGGCTGCAAATGAGCCCGGCTTTTAAAAACCAGTTCGCCTCCATCGCTTTTGAGAAGCGCGAACTGATTCGCCATTGGTTTGAATCCAAATTCAAGGAATTCCCGCCATCTTTTTATTGCTCGGTTGACATTCGCGACTCTGGCGGAAAAATCGCGCCGGTGGATTGCAACCTTTTTCCGGCAGGCTTCAATAACATTTGCGAGTATGATCTAGAGGCTTCACCACCGATTTTTCGCAAGCAAATTGAAAAGCTGGCAAAGGCTTATTCTGTCAATGTACCGGAAAAGATCCTGATCATTCCTGAAAGCCATACCGAAAACAAATTCTATCTGGAAAACCTCTACTACCTGAAAAGCATTCTGGAAGAAGCGGCTTTCGAAGTTGCATTTGGCCGCTATGATGCCGGTTGCGATGGTTCACCCAATGTTCTGGAACTGACCTCGCACAGCGAGAAAAAAATCACACAAGCCACGATTAAAAAAACAGATGGTTTGCTTCAAACCACCACCGGTTTTGTTCCCGACTGGATCATTCTCAATAATGATTTTTCACAGGGTTACCCTGATTGCCTGGATGGTGTGAAACAACCTATTTTTCCAAGTTATAAATTGGGGTGGCATAGTCGCAAAAAAAGCACCCACTTTGATTTTTATAATCAACTTGCCATCGAATTCGCCAATCTAATCGGCATTGACCCTTGGCACTTCACTATTTTGAGCAAGGCTGTACCCGATGTGAACTTCAATGAAGGCACCGGCATGGACAGACTAATTGAAACAGCCGAGCAGATGTTTGCAGAACTTCGTGAAAAACATGAATTTCATGGAATTGAACGCAAGCCCACTCTCTTCATCAAGAATGATTCGGGCACTTATGGCATCGGCATCATGGTGATTGAGTCAATCGATGATCTACGCAACATGAATCGACGTACCAAAAACAAGATGAGCGTCGGAAAAGGAAAAAGCCTCATTGACCAGGTTATTGTACAAGAAGGCGTTCCGACTCAATTGACTACTGATAACTTCACCGCGGAACCCGTGATCTACATCATGGGAGAAGAATTGATCGGCGGTTTTATCCGTGCAAACACGGAACGCAGTGACATGGACAACCTCAATTCACAGGGAATGTTTTTCAGAAAACTTTGTTTTAAAGACCTAAGCGATAGCCTTGAAGTGAAAACCGCCGAAGGCTGCCCGGAAGACTTTCCAACACTGGAAGCGGTGTATGGTATGGTCGCAAAACTTTCCGCTCTTGCAGCGGCCATGGAGATCAAACAAGCATGAACAACACTGACTCAAAAAAATTCGGATTCGGAACCAAAGCCATTCACGCAGGCCAGGCACCTGACCCACTGACCGGCGCCGTGATGACCCCTATTTATCAAACCAGTACCTTTGCTCAGAAATCACCTGGAAATCATAC
>CALPVV020000109.1 GCA_943327105.2 Nitrosovibrio sp. Nv4 | reverse complement strand
TGAGTGGCGCCATAGCCGCCGCGAGCGCACCAGATCAGATCAAGGTCATCGCGGAATGCGAATTCCAGCAAGGCTTTTGCGCGTGTTTCATCATCCGCCGGATAAAAATAATCTTGTCCGAGTACGGTTGAATGAACTTCAACTTCAAAACCCTGAGCCTGAAGATGCTCAACGCCTTTTTGGAATTCATCTGCGGGAACAACGGAAGAGGGAGCGATGATTCCGATTTTGAGTGATTTTGGTTTGCTTGTTTTAGCGGCTTTCTTGCTCATAGGTTTTTTCTTAAAAATTCGATTGATCGCTGATCATCCACGCTTACCCAAAAAAGATCTTCTGCCAGAACCTGGTAATCTGAAAGAGCGGCCAGTACTTCTTTTTTTCTGCGGGCACGATCTGATTGGGTCTTCAGTTTATCGGTTTTGGTCAGGATGACTCGTACTGGAATTCCCTGTTTCAAGATGTATTCAAGGGCTTGAATGTCATCATCGGTGGGGCCATGGCGACTATCAAAAAGAATCAGAACCTGCTCCAGTCCTGAATCTTGACTGATGTAAGAACCGATCAATTTAGACCAGTCTTTTTGCTCTTCCTTCGGTACTTTTGCAAATCCGTAACCGGGCAAATCGGCGATGATTTTACCGATTTTTTCGTAAACAAAAAAATGAATCGCTTTCGTTTTTCCCGGGGTTTGCGATACGCGAGCCACTCGTTGTTGCATCAATGCATTTAATAGTGAGCTTTTGCCCACGTTCGATCGACCAACCATGGCGATTCGGGGTTGGGCATATCCCATGAAGAACCCGTCTTTCACCAATTTGGGAATTTGAGCAGTGTCGGCCAATGTAACAATGAATGGGTCTTTTGTGGTCATCACCCAACATATTAGCATGACCGATTGAATAAAATCGAGCAGGAAGCTGGCACAGGGGTTGCTCTTGATGCGGTTGGAGAAAAATAATGAAAAAAACCTTTTATATGCAGGTTCGTGATCCGAGTGGTGAAACCAGAGTGTTAAAGTGTGAAGATCTACCGGTTCATCTTGGCACCTCGTTTGGTGACATGGGGGGATTCAGGGATTCGGGGCTTTCGCCGTCGGCCTTGGTCATTGAAGACCGTGGCGGAATGTTGATTTTAAAATCTGTTCAAGATGGTTTGATGATTGCTGTGGGTGATCTTCGATTCAATTCGATACAGATTCCATTCACGGTGAAGCTGAAGATCGCCGATACCGAGGTGACTTTTTTAAATGTTGACCCGAGAAAAGCAAACCATTCCGAGGCTCAATCGGCTCAAAGCAAGTGGTTCACCAAGTCGGAACAGGGGCAGCGTCTTCTGAACGATTTGAAAAAGTCGAGCATGACCCGTCTTTCAATTTATCTGCATGGTGAAACCGGTACCGGTAAAGAGATACTGGCTGAACAAATCCACCTTTGGTCTGATCGTGCAGCGGGTTCTTTTGTGGCGATTAACTGTGGAGCGTTGCCGCTTTCGCTGGCTGAGAGCGAGTTGTTTGGACATATAAAAGGATCGTTCACCGGCGCATCCCGAGACCGTACCGGAGCGCTTTTGCAAGCGCACAACGGAACACTTTTTCTCGACGAAGTGGGCGATTTACCGATGGAACTTCAGGTGAAATTGCTTCGGTTTCTCGAAAGCGGTGAAATCCGCGCTGTCGGATCCGATCGAACCATGCATGCTGATGTGCGTGTGATTTGTGCGACCCACAAGCCCTTGATGAAGTTGGTAGAAGAAGGAAAGTTCAGACAAGATTTGTATTTCCGTCTTGCTTCGATTCCACTTGAGATCCCCTCCTTGAACTCGAGGCCCGAAGACATCGTTGCTTTGGCTGAGAAGTTTTCGAAAGAAAATGGAAAAACCATTTCCGAAAATGCGATGAGAAAATTGAAAACGCATCATTGGGCCGGAAATGTTCGAGAACTTCGACATGCCATCGAGCGTGCTTGTGGTATGTCGGGGCCATTCGAAGAAGTTCTTCACGAGCAGAATTTTGATTTCTTGAATCAGGGTCTTACCGGGATCGGTATCGGTGAAAGCATCATTGCAGGAATTTGCACCCTTGAGGAAATGGAAAAAGTATTGCTTTTACGCGCGCTGAAAATGACGAACGGAAACCGAACTTCAGCAGCAAAAGTACTTGGCATTGCTCGGAGTACCCTGTTTGACATGATGAAAAGGCACCGGATTGTAGGGCCAAGATCAACCGAATATCGGATTGCAGATGAAACGGTTTAATTCACCATTAAGGTAATAAAAAGTACCGTTAAATGCGGTTTTATTCAAAACATGAGGAATGAAGTGCCGATCCCCCGGCCATAAGCTGAGCTTGAGTACTTCAGAAGAAGGAATCCATTGAAGGGTTCCTTCTTTGTTTTTTTCCATCACTTCCGCAAGTTGTTCTTTTCTTAATTCACAACGGAAGACCGTGACAGACCAGTCTTCGTTTTTGTGGGGCTTGAAGTTGGGGAAGTGCAAATGTCCGGTCCATTTCCATTGGTCATTGCTGGTAGAACAGCCTGATTCTTCCTTGAATTCTCTGATAGCGCATTCAAGAGCGCTTTCTCCTGCCTCGTGTTTTCCACCCAAGCCGTTCCATTTGCCTTCGTGAAAATCATTAGCCATCAGGTTTCGATGAATCATCAAAACCTTGTCTTCGTGAAAAGCATAGAGCAAAACAGCGGGAATCATTTTCTGTTCGCCGGATTCATAAAGATTTTTAAGCGGAATCATTTTGATTCGCCTTCGATACTGAGATTGTTGAAATTGACTTCCACGATTTTACCGTCGAGGTCCAAAGTGTTGAGTTCGTCAGCGATTTTCTGGCGAAGGACTTTCTTGCTGTCTGAGCTTGAAATCGATTCCGGGTCCACTTCGGTCAAAAGAGGAATCAGGATGTCTCTAGCCTGCTCGGGATGGTCTTTGAGAAACTCGCAGGCTTCTTTTTTCGAGCATTCAAAAGCAAGTTCAACCCTTAGGTCCTGCTGATTGTGAAGTACTGCTTGAACTTGTTCCATTTCATATTTGAAAAGTGTCGGAGCTACAGAAGCGACCTCGGCGAGGTGCGGTTTGTTTGCAGCCCGCTTTTTCAGATAAAGGGTCGTCAAAAAACCGATACAAATGACCGCAAGGAGGGCGAAAATTTTTGAGT
This sequence comes from Nitrosovibrio sp. Nv4, assembly GCA_943327105.2. Classification (GTDB taxonomy): domain Bacteria; phylum Bdellovibrionota; class UBA1018; order UBA1018; family CAIMNF01; genus CAIMNF01. The sequence continues at coordinate 2,518 of CALPVV020000109.1, read as the reverse complement.
AAAGAAACATTTTCTTACTGACCGGATCAGACTCCGCTTCGGTAGGGACCGCTGTTTTTTTGTCTTTGTTGCGGGGCGTTTTAGCGCCTTTTTTGTCGGAATGAGTGCCGTCTTCGGCAGTAGGGGCCTCAGATAGGGCTTCCGGGGTTGGTTCTACGGTTTTGGTTGCGTCTTCTGGATGGTTTTCCACGCAAATAGAATATCACTTTCAGCCTCGAATTGTGATAATCTTTTAGAACACATGGAAATTTATTTTGATTTTGAAAAACCGATTGTCACCCTTGAAAAAAAGCTCCAGGAACTTCGCGAAATCGAACAAACAGATGGTGTCGATTTCAAAGAAGAGATTCAGACTCTTGAGAAAAAGCTGCAAAAGCTGATTCAAGAAACCTATTCAAAGCTGTCGACTTGGCAGAGGGTTCAACTCTCTCGTCATCCGAACCGTCCATACACGATGGATTACATCGAGAACATTTTTCCTGATTTTCAGGAATTGCATGGTGATCGTAGATTCGGCGATGATGCCGCATTGATTTGCGGAACGGCAACCTGGACACATCAGGGTAAAAAAATTCCTGTTGTAGTGATGGGACATCAAAAAGGCCGCACTACCAAACAAAAAGTTGAACGCAATTTCGCTATGGCTAGACCTGAAGGTTATCGAAAGGCGATTCGAATTTTCGACATGGCTGAACGGTTTCGCATGCCGGTAATCACCTTTATCGATACTCCTGGCGCCTATCCCGGAATGGATGCTGAAGAGCGTGGCCAATCCGAAGCGATTGCTGAAAGTATCCGGGTCATGTTTTCTTTGACTGTTCCTACTTGTTCAGTGGTGATTGGAGAAGGTGGTTCTGGTGGTGCATTGGCGATTGGAATCGGCAATGAAGTTCTCATGCAGGAGTTTTCAACTTATTCGGTAATCAGTCCGGAAAGTTGTGCATCGATTCTTTGGAGCGATTCCACTCTGGCTGAAAGGGCCGCTGAGCGCCTCAAGATCACTGCGAAGGATCTTGATCAGATGAAGTTGGTCGATCGAGTTGTTCCTGAACCAAACGGGGGAGCCCATCGTGACGGACCTTCCGCGATCAAGGAAATGAAAAAAGCCATCGAGAAGTTTCTCGAGTCTTGCACTAAAAAGAACTTCAATAACCCTGATTCCAAAGAGAGTCGTGCAATTCAGATGGCTCGCATTGAAAAATTCCGTAAAATGGGTGATTTTGCGATTAAGAAAGTTTCAATCAAGGGAGACTTGCAATGATCTGTTCCATGACGGGATTTGCGAGTCGGGTTTTTTCATTCAATGGTGAAAACTACAAGATTGAATTAAAGACGCTGAATCACCGTTTCTTGGAAATGAAACTGCGCATGCCAAAAGAGTGGTCATCATTGGATGCTCCACTGAAGGCATTGCTCGAAGGCAAACTCAAGCGTGGTTCGATCGATCTCTGGATCGAACGTGCTTCTGAATCTAAAAATGCTTCCGCTGAATTTAAAATCAACGTTCCTCAGGCTGAAAGAGCCATGGAGATGTTGAAAGATTTGCAAAAAAAACTGAAGATCACTGATCCGATTTCCATTCGTGATGTCATGAACTTCCCAGATGTCTTGATCAAGCCGACTGCGCAACAGCTCAGCGAAGAAAGTGTTTCAGAGTTGAAAGCAGCGCTGCTGGAAGAGATGGCCGGGGTTCTCGAAGATTTGGTACGCGCTCGCGCCGTTGAAGGTGATAAAATCAAAAAGTCGATCATGACGGTGGTTGAACAGTTCCGCAATGCACACCTTCGATTTCTCAATTTGCGTATCAATATGCAAAAAAGAGCTCATGACAAGGTCCGCAAGAAGGTTGAGCAATGCTTTGAATCGTTCACGACCCCTGATGCGCAGATGCGTGCACTCATGGAAACCAGAATTTCACAGGAAATCGCCTATACTCTCGACAAAATGGATATTGAAGAAGAGTTAGCTCGCTTTCGGGGACACGTGGATGAAATCGACCACATGTTGTCAATTGGTGGAATGATCGGTAAAAAACTCGATTTCATGTTTCAAGAGTTAAATCGGGAAATCAATACTCTTGGTAACAAGGCTCAAGACCTGAATATCAGTCATGAAGTGATTGAACTGAAAACCTGGGTTGAACAACTCAGAGAACAAAGTTTGAATATCGAATGAATAACAAAGGTCGCTCGCCCGATAGCTTTGGATTAATCGTCGTTTCAGCTCCGTCCGGTGCTGGAAAGAGCACGCTTTGTGCCGAGCTACTCAAGAGAAATGCAAATCGATTATCTCTCTCCATTTCCTCGACCTCACGTCAACCCCGTGGTTCAGAAGTTCATGCTAAGGAATACTTTTTTCTTTCCGGTAATGAATTTCAATCAAAAATTGATCAGGGGATATTCGTGGAATGGGCTAATGTTCATGGCAATTTTTATGGAACTTCCCGTGAAACACTCGATTTGTTCTGGTCTCAACAAAAACACGTTTTACTCGATATCGACGTTCAAGGTTCAGAAAC
>CALPVV020000108.1 GCA_943327105.2 Nitrosovibrio sp. Nv4 | reverse complement strand
CTTGTTTTGCTGTTGATGCACAACCAGTTCAGGTGAAAACCGATACTATGGAAATCATGCATCTTGCACGCAAAAGTGCTGAGAACATCGGTATCCCGCTCTACCGATTGTGGGATGACACCATGAAAAACCCCGATGTGAATTTACCAGAAGGCATTGGTGGAGTTGATTATTATTCATACCTTCACGCAAGCGCTGAAGAAGAGGGGCAAAAAGAAAAAGTCGAGTCTGTACAGGCTTTGTTGAAAGAAACGTGCGGTTTGATCAAGCATCTGACCGTTGTGACTTTTTCAGAACTCGACCAGGCATTGAAGCCTTAGTTTAATCCAGTTCAATTTCCATCAATACGGGTAAGTGATCTGAAACGGTCCCGGTATCAAGGGTCGATACCTTGATGATTTTCACCTTTTTTTGATGAGTGATGAAGCCGTCGAGCTTTGCGTGACCTTCCGGAAATGAGATTTCCGGTGTCATGGTCAGTGCCCATTCTTTTGAACGTTCAGGACTTAGTTCCATTGATCCATTCAGGTCACCGCCAGCGACGGCGATATTGTAGTCATATAAGCGGTCTTGAAGTTTGATCAGATGAAGTTCGCGGTTGTCTTCTGAAAACGCTTCCAGATGAAAGTTCATGCAATTGATTTCACCTTCAGGCAACACGACTTTGAAAATTTGAAGGTAACGGTTCAGATAAAACAGGTTATAGATAAACGAGTTTTCTCGTGGTTTAGGCAACAATTGATTTTGAATCAATCGAAGCGGAAACCTTGAAATCACGCCGCCACCAGAGACTGTTTTTTGAAAATGGTTTTTCGGATTCAAGCCAGGATAAGGCACATACGGCGCATTCCAGCTGATGATCGGTAGGCGGTAATTGAGACCGCTGCTGCGTGAAATGAGATCGAGCTGGTTTTGATTGCCTGAGCGGTGTGAATCAAAATCAATTTCTTGAAGAAACGCAATGTCGATCTCCTGTTCTTTCAATAAAGAACTGATGGAATTCAAGCCTGACTCGAAATGCGGAAGAGGCATCTGACGGTAAGTGTGACCGTTGTTCTTTGTGACTCCGTCTGAACCGGGGCCGTAGGCAAAGCTGATATTCCAGGTGAGAATGCGAATCTTCATGTTATCTTACCAGTATGAAGATCGTTCCGGTGGATTGCAATTATGTTCAAGAGAGTTTCGCCGCCAGTTATTTGTTGGTTGAAGAGGGACAAGATGGAATCCGCGGTTTTTTTGTCGAATGCAACACCAATCATGCCATTCCGTATCTGAAAGAAGCCGCACTTCGCGAGGGAATTACTCCTGATCGCATTGACGGTTTGGTGATCACCCATGTGCATCTTGATCATGCGGGTGGGGCTGGGGTTTTTCTTCAGGAATTTCCGAATGCGAAATTATACGCTCATCCACGAGCGGCGAGGCATGCGATTGATCCGACGAAGTTGGTGGCAAGTGCTACTCAGGTTTATGGTGAAGCATTCATGCAAAAAATGTATGGCACGATTTTGCCTTGTCCGGCAGAGCGAGTCGTCGTGCTTGAAGATGGCGCTGAGATTGATTGGTCAGAGGCATTTGTTCGAATGAAAACAAAGCATGTTCGTGGACACGCCAATCATCATGTAGTGGTCATTGAGCCTTCATCGCGCACCCTTTTTTCGGGTGATTCATTCGGTGTTTCTTACCCATTGATTCATGAAAAACATGGAGTAGTGGCGATTCCATCGACCAGCCCGACCGACTTTGATGGTGAAGCAGCGATTGAATCGGTTGATTGGATCTTGGATCAGGATTTGAATCGGGTGGGACTCACGCATTTCGGATTTTTGATCGGGGCCGAGATTCAAATCGCAGCCATGCAGTTAAAAGATTATTTGAAAATGTCGATCGAACTGGTGAACAAAGTTCGATCGAACGGCTTGACTGAGTCCGAGGTCTATCAGTCGATTCGTGACTGGTATATCGAATATTTTGATTCCAAGGGTGTGGCTCTTGATGCTGAAGACCTTGCCCTCATGGAAATTGATTTCAAGGTAAACGCTCAAGGGCTGGTGTTCGCGGCTTCACGAGAATAGGTTTCAGTTCGGATTAATCAAAATCAAGAGCTGAGCCCTTGCCGTCTTTTCTGATCTGAATGTAGTCATGTTCATCCACATACAGGCGGGAAACCGCACGGGTATTCGGGTATTGTGTGAAGAGGCTTGTGCATTTCTGAAGCGGAATGAAGCTTGGTTCTGAAAACAGATTGTCATAACGCACGTAAATCGTATGGTCTGATTTTCCGAAGTATTTTGAAAGTTCGCTCACCGAGGTATTGGCGATGAAAGGAATGTTGCGGTCTTCAAGATCGTTTTTCAGTTTTTTGAAGAGTCGTTCTTGCTGTTCTCTGGCTTTTTCGGTGTTTGGAATTCCGCTATGGGTTTCAAGCAGCATCCGGTAGGGGCGTTTTTCGACAATGCGTTTGGCCCATTGGTTTTGTGAGTTTGAAAGGTGCGAGTATAAATGCGAGTCGGTACAATGCGCGTACTGTTCAATATCGGCCGGCAAGTGGTAATCGCAAGTCGGGTCGTTCAGGAAGTTTGAAAGCATTTCATCAAACACAACAGTTTTGTGATGAAGATAAACCATCAAAAACATGTGATAGCGCGAGAGTAGGAAGTCTTCGAATGCATAAAGGCCTCGGTGCCCCAGGGCGAGGTAGCATTTCGAATCGTTCTCATTGATGTGAAAAGTAAGGTTTGAAAGAATCCAGTCGTATTCAAACACGCCGTAATTCACTCCGCACTGATAGCTGTCGCGGCGAAGGTAGTCCATACGATCGGCGTCGAGCTCGCTTGAAATCAGTTGGTGCAAGATCGGTCTGAAATCGATGGTTTGGCCATCGACTTTTTCGAGGAAAAAATCATCATTCACTTCAATGTGCGATTCGATGGCTGCGGCAATGTGAAGTGGGGTGAAGCCGAAGTGCGCCGTTGCTTTTTCAAGAATCGGTGTCAGTGGCGAATCAAGCAAGATTTTAAGAGTGTAGTCTTCGTGTGATGCTTTGCGATTTGACTTCTTTGCGCCTGGAACTTTGAGCTTATGCACTTCGGGCATCGCGAACTCAGTGGTGTGCGAAAGCGGGCCGTGACCGATATCGTGGAGCATGGCTGAAAATCGGGCAAGTGCTCGGAAGCGTTTGTAGGCTTCCGCTGGAAGCTTCAATTTATTAGGTGAGAAAATCGATTGGAAGATCTGTGTGATGGTGTGGGTGGCGCCGAGGCTATGAATGTAGCGGGTATGGGTGGCGCCGGGAAAGGAATGTTCTGCAAAGCCGGTTTGTTTGATTTCGCGTAAGCGTTGGAAAAAATAGGAGTCTAAAACGGGAAGCTCGTGCTTCTCTATTTCGATGGCACCATGGATCGCATCTCGAATGTTGATCATGAGCCTCCCGTGTTAGTCGATCGTTTGATTATTCTTCGTCTTCGTCTGCGAAGTCGTCTTCGTCGTCGCTCAAGAGAAGATCTTCTTCTTCATCAAGGTCTTCGTCTTCATCAGCGAAGTCTTCGTCAGTGAGATCTTCATCTTCGTCGAGGTCTTCGTCAGTAAGGTCTTCGTCTTCATCTTCATCGTCAAAAGAACGAGTGAAGTAGTCTTCTTCATCTTCTTCTTCTGTTTCGCGAAGTTCTTCTTCATCGTCGATCAGGGTTTCTTGCATGCCCATGTCTTCGTCTTCAGAAAACTCATCAATCGCTGTTGCAGCATGAGCTTTTTCATTGAGGTTGCTTGCAAGGGCTGCTCCGAGAGCTGCGCCAGCAATGGTTGCAACTGCTGCCTTAGTAACGTTTGAAGTTTTTTTAGTTTCTTTTTTTGGCGCAGCCGCTTTTTTAGGAGCAACTTTTTTAGCCACTGCTTTTTTCGCTACTGGTTTTTTAGGAGCTACTTTTTTAGGAGCAGCTTTTTTTGCTACTGGCTTTTTAGCCACTGCTTTTTTCGCTACTGGCTTTTTAGCAGCTACTTTTTTAGGAGCAGCTTTTTTTGCTACCGCTTTTTTAGCGACAGGTTTTTTTGCAGCGGCTTTTTTAGGTGCTGCTTTTTTTGCTACTGGTTTCTTTTTTACTGCTGCTTTTTTAGCAGCCGGCTTTTTCTTGGCCATGGTGAAATTCTCCTTTTCAAAAATGATAAATCAATGATTTAGATTCTGAAAAGTTAGCGAAAATTCTTTCATTTTGGCAAGCAATTAGTGGTTAATGTTGTCTTTATCGTCTTCGTTGATAGTGGCGCCTGAAGCGGTCAGATTTTGCAGCGCAACAAGCTTAACTGAGTAACCGAATCGGGGGTTGATTGTTCCTTTAACGATAGGGGCCCAAGAACTCCGGACCTCTTCTGACTTGGTTAGCCAGTATTTGTTGGGAACAAAATTGGTCCACTGGGCCATCGGTAGTTCGATTGCGGCAAAAGTCTGGGTTTCCCCATTTTCGGTGGCAGCACCGCCAGTGGGCATCTTTGAGGTTACGTATTCCAACATATCGGCCTGGATTTGTTGTTTCACCGACTGCCAGTTGATCGAGCCTTGAGAAAGCCCGGTTTGACCAAATATGTCGTCAAATGTGTTTTTGATGGTGTCTTTAACGCTACTAGACCCCGATGCTTGGTCAAAAATAGGAGCATAAACGCGATATATTTTCGAGTTTTCGTCAGAAGCGTAGGGAATGAACTCTTCTTTGTCATTACCTATAGTTCTCATGTCTTCCGGCTTTTTCGGCGGAGGAAGAATGTTATATCGACCCACTTCAGCCGCTTGTGGGGCGATGGCTTGGTAGATCCCCCCTCCAAACTGATCAATGATGAATTGATTGCTTCCTTTTCGGCCAAGGTTCATCATGGTTTGCAAGAATTCTTTGGTGAGGTAGGAATCGTTACCGGTAATGGTCAGGTTTGGAATGTAGCAATTATTCGGGTTTTGCCCACAGTCATTGATGAGGATCCCAGACACAGGATTAGTGACTTGATTGACTTTAGTGACAAACTCACTAGCCTGGATATCGGGACCAATGCGGCTACCGAAGGGTTTTGCAGCAGCCACGGCCTCCAGTTCAATTCCGTCACTGATTGGTGAAAATAGTAGTTTAGCCTTGGCGATGATCTTTACGGCATAGTGCACCGGCGTTTTAGAGGTGTTCTTAACCCCGGCTGGTACGAATGGGGCAGGGAGCATTTTGATGTCACTATTGCAAATGGTCTGGTCACCTCCTGTTTGGTTTTCAATCATCGCCTGAAAGAAAGTGGCGAATGAAGGTGATATCAGCTCGAGCTTGATTTGGTTGGCGCCTTGAATTTCTCGCATGATCACTTGGTTGTGATTCATGACTTCATTGTTCAGGTTGGTGAGCGCCGATTTGAAAGCCAGAATGGTGCGCTCATGTGATTCAGCACTGGTTGATTTTTCCCAGGCTTGAACATTGTCATTCTGAACTTCGTTTTGAGGCGCTTGGTTCAAGAATGACTCAAGCGTCTTGATGCGCATATGGTTCAAGATATTTCGCGGGTAAATGCCTAGTCCATACGTAAGGTTTTCAAGATTCGTATAAACCTTTTCTTTATCAGCTTGGGTAAGCCCACCACCCAGTTGATCAACCAGTGCACGAAGCTTTGCCAGGTCAATGTCACCTCGAAACAGCCACATCAATTGCACATAGAGGTTGAAGCTGCTGAGTTTGGCGCACTGGGAGTTCTGCATTGCCGAAATTTGAGATGAAGCCTCTAAAAACGCCTGAGTGATCGCAGTCAAACCACCATTTGGAAAAAACTGATTGGCTTCATAGCTTGAATTCGGAAGGTTGAGTTGAAGACAGTTTTCGCTTTTGCTGCTGGATCCGGTCAGTGGAATACAGGTGATCGGAATTCCTAAATTGGCCGTTGTTTTAGTATTTGCTGAGCTCGTCGTGTAGTATAGCTTGGGGTAGGTGTATTGCCCGCCCCCGCCTGCATTCGGAAAGTTTGCAGCCCCGATGTTGCCTAGAAAGTTATTGCGGTAGGTGAATTTCTTGAATTGCCTGCGCATGTCGTAATTGAGAAACGAGATCGCATTGAGCTGTCGAGCTTGGG
>CALPVV020000107.1 GCA_943327105.2 Nitrosovibrio sp. Nv4 | reverse complement strand
AATTTTTTGAGAAAAATGCCAGACATACAACCATGAGAACCGCTGCCACCCAAGCGACACTCGGTTTCATGAGTTTTTCAAAATCGATTTCCCAATTGTTTTTACCAAAGAACGAAATTCCAATTGCAACGACCAAAGCAGCAAAGAAGCGATCTCTGAATTGCGGTTCAAAATAAAACAGCGAGAACGTCGGGTGTACCGCAAACATTTGCTTGAGCCATAAAATTGCAAAGCTGAGATCGGGAGAGCGAAAAAACACCCAACCAATGGTAACCAATAAAAACACCCCGACCACTCTCAGGACCATCGGAAGGCTCACCATAAACGATGACAAAGGCGTACCCTTTGAAGCACGTTCTACCGCAAGCAACAAACCATGATAACCGCCCCAGATCAAAAACACCCAGTTGGCGCCATGCCATAATCCACCCAACAACATCGTGAGAAAAAGGTTTCGGTAAGTCATGAAGCCACCGGCCCTGTTTCCACCCAATGGAATATAGAGATAATCACGCAACCACTGACTCAGAGAAATGTGCCAACGTTGCCAGAAATCAGTGATCGAAAGCGCCTTGTAAGGAGATTTGAAATTCTGAGGGAAATCAATATTCATCATCTTAGCCAGACCAACTGCCATGTCAGAGTAGCCAGAGAAATCAAAATACAATTGAAATGCATAGCCGATCGCACAAAGCCATGCCTCTAATGAACTGATTGAACCGAGCATATTCAAAACCGGATTCACACCATCAGCCAAACGATCAGCGATCAGAATCTTTTTGCACAAACCGATGATAAAAAACAAAATACCTTTTGAAAAATTGGAAGATACAAATCGCCCACGGGAAGGATTTTCAAGCTGATACACCAGCTCATTATGTCGAATCAACGGCCCCGCAACCAGATGCGGAAAAAACGAAACAAAACCAGCATAAGCGAGGAAATCACGATGTGGAACCGACCGTTTCAGGTAGACGTCAATCGTATAGCTAAGAGAAATGAACGTATAAAATGAAATACCAATCGGCAAAACGACATCAAGATGAATGTGCGGAACCAGTGCCGGAGAAAACCAATGAACCACATCGTATGCAGAAGCGATGAAAAAATTGAAGTATTTGAAGAACCCCAGAACACCCAAATTCACCAGAACAGAAAAAATCAACAGACGTTTTCTCTTTACGGGCTCTTCTGTTTCATGAATCTTGATACCGAGATAAAAATCAACCGCGGTCGAAAATAAAAGCAAAGCAATGAACTTATAGTTCCAGAAACCATAAAAAACATAACTACTGGCTAAGATCATCAAAATGCGAAAATAGTGATTCTTGATCTGGAAGTAGAGAATCAAAACAATCGGCAAAAAAACAAAAATAAACTCGAAAGAGCTGAAAAGCATGATGAAGATGCTAAAACAGCACCTACCGAAAAACCACCAAAACTTGATTTAAATTCAACCTGAAGTCAGACCCAGGGTGCGAACGGAAAGATCAACAGTCAGTTGCAGTTTTTCCACTAGCGCCAAACGACGTTTCCCCTCTTCCGTCATCCGATGCACATGCGGAGTCATCGACAACAAATCATTGATCTCCGCTTGGGAATTCAATTCGATTTTGAACCGGAGTGATTCTTCACTCTGTAATTGATAGCCTGATTTGAATGCCGACTCCATCGACGGCGGGCCTGATTTAGTCACCGTCGGATAAATGATTTCACGCAATTCGATCAAATGGTCTTCAGAAGCATCGACTAAAAGCACGTGACCAGCTTTATTGAGAACTTTGCTGAAACTGCTCCAAACAGGGAAACCGAACATGCACAGAACCAAGTCAACACTACCTGAATCGATCGGTAGTTGTTTATTGCTAGCCACTGCCCAAGAAATGAGAGGGCTCATTTTAGCTGCCGCTTTGACCGCTTGTTTTGAAATGTCGATACCAATCAATTCAAAAACGGGATTCTGACTTTGAAGGTAGCGTAGATAATACCCCTCACCCGAACCCGCATCTAAAATACGAAATTCCCGCTCAGAGCCTGACTGAGAGTTTGCGATGTTGAAAATCTTCTGCGCGATGGGCAAGTAAAATCCGGCTTCTAAAAATCGCCTACGCGCCATCACCATTTCATGACTATCACCGGGGTCGTGAGATGCCTTCTGCTGCACCAGTAATAAATTGCAATATCCCTCACGAGCAAGATCAAAGGTATGCCCCTGATCACAACGCAGGCTTCCCACCTGCTGACTAATCGGTTGTCCGTCGACAGGACAAATGAATTGGTTCCATTTCATAGTGACTCGCTTAAAGGCTTGATCATCTTTTCAATATTGGCGTAAACTCGGTTTAAAATGAATACAAATTTGATTCTAGCTAATTTAATCCTTGCCTGCCTTACCGCTTGTGCGAGCTCAAAGCCTTACCCCATTAACGATTTTACGAACACAATGAAAACCGTTGCAGAATCCGAGTCCGAACAAAACAAAGAAAAGAAAGAAAAACCACCCGAACCTCAAACGCGATGCTCGATCTCGAATGGCGCTGGTCGCGTATTCTATGCTACTGATGAGTCACGTGACGCCGCGGAAACAATCGCCCGTCATGAGTGTGAAATCTATTCACGCAACTGTGTACTGTTAGACTGCAGCCCAACACCATGACCGACCCACGCAATCATTTTCAAATGGGACAATGCTGGACCAGCGAGGGAGAACCCGAGCTGGGAATTGGGTTTGTTCAATCGACTGACTCCACCTCGGTCACCTTTGAATTTCCGTCGGTCGACCAAACCAGAATCTATCGCAAAAAAACAGCTCCCCTTCGCCGAATTGAATATCGTGTCGGGGAAAAAATTCAAGCGCGCACCGGAAGCACACTCACGATTGATCGAATTGAAACTCGAAACTTTCTGAATTTTTATATCTCAGCCGATGGCACCGAATGGAGCGAGGCTGAGCTCTCTGCAAAACTCACGCTTCAACGCCCACTGGAACGATTTTTGGCCGGCCAATGGGATTCTTTCAAGGCATTTTCGCTTCGTCGTCAATCACTGAATCACTATCACCGGCAACTAAGCTCACCTGCTCGCGGCATGATCGGGCCGAAAATTCAACTGCTTCCCCATCAGGCTTATGTAACCCATGAGATCTCTGGCCGGGGGTTTCCACGCGCACTTTTGGCAGATGAAGTGGGCTTGGGCAAGACGATCGAAGCCGCCTGGATCATGCATCGACTGCTCACCAATGGCCGCATTCGCCGCGTATTGATCATTGTGCCCGAATCACTAGTCAATCAATGGTTTGTAGAACTGTTTCGGCGCTTCAATCTTTCTTTCTGGGTCCCCGCCTCTCAGACCACTGAAGACCTCGCCCTTGGTGATATCGCCGATCAAGAACGCGTTATTTTAAGCACTGAATCAGTTGCCTCTTATTTTGAACAAGACTTGCTCAAAACCGAAGACTGGGATCTGGTGATCGTGGATGAGGCCCATCGAATTGAATGGACTGAAGACCAACCCAGCGCTGAATACCAACTACTTCAAACGCTCGCTGCAAAAACGATGGGGCTTTTGCTTCTCACCGCAACACCTGAACAACTGGGCCTGGAAGGGCACTACTCTCGCCTTCATTTGATTGACCCGCTTCGGTTTCCGACATTCAAGGAATTCAAAATCGAACACGAAAACTATGTCAAAGTCGCCAGTGAAGCTGCTGGTTCAATTCATGATCGCGCAAAGGCGCTTGATTTAATTGATCGATACGGCACAGGCAGGGTTTATTTCAGGAATTCACGTTCAGTAGTGGAATTCGAAGGCTTTTCATTTCCAAAACGCAAACTCATCAAACACAGCATTGAGGATGGGCGTGAAAAAATCGTGGAATGGCTTGCTGAGTTTGCAAAATCTCACCCCAAGGAAAAAGCTCTGCTGATCTGTTCCTCAGCAAAAAAAGTGATCGAATGGGAAAAACGACTTCGCGACGATCACGCAGTCAAGGTGGTTTCATTTCACGAAGAACAATCGCTGCTGGCTCGCGATCGCAACGCGGCTTATTTTGAAGACCCGAATGGTGCCGTGATCTTGCTTTGTTCCGAGATCGGTGGCGAAGGCCGAAACTTTCAACACGCCTCTCATTTGATTCTGGCTGATTTACCTGAAGATCCCGATGTTCTTGAACAACGCATCGGTCGACTCGACCGAATCGGGCAAGGCTCGGATATTTCGATTCATGTGCCATTTGTGGAGCGTTCCAATACTGAACGACTGATGCGCTGGCATGATGAGGTGTTTAATGCATTTCAAACACCCCCGAAAGGTGCGAGAGCGGTTTATGAACTTCATCGTGAACAGTGGGCTACTCTTCACGAGCAAAACATCAACAAAACCAGTGATGCCATTTTTGATCATTTACTGTCTCAGGCAAAAATCGACTATCAAAACCAGTTGAAAAAAATTGAAGCTGGCCGTGACCGCTTGATTGAGATCAACTCTTTTGACCCTGTTGAAGCACCCAAATTGGTTAAAACGATTGAAGAATCAGAGCGGGTTCAGGATTTGAAACTTTATTTTGAAGAACTTCTCGATGCGATGGGGCTTCACTCAGACGATCTTGATGGAGATTCGCTTTTCGTTGATCCGGGACATGGTCAGTATGTTTCTTATTTTCCTGGCCTACCTCCTGAAGGCCTGAGTTTCACCTTCTCAAGAAGCAAGGCATTGCGACGCAATGATCTAGCACTCATGACCTGGGATCACCCCATGGTCACTGAAACACTGGAACAAATCGTCACTCAAGAATATGGAAACGTTTCAGTCGCGCATTGGCCTCAACCTCTGGTGGCAGTCGAATGCAATTTCATATTTGAATCAGCGGCGACTGAAGCGAAGTGGTTCAGTGACGAGTTTTTTCCTCGTCGCTCCATTCGAGTCATTTTAGATGCAACAGGAAAAGACCTTACCGAGAGCTATGAGCATGATTCAAGCAAACAAATCTTGAAGCCTCTTTCACCCAAAGCCTTGGAAATGGTCAAAAAAATTCAGCCTGAAAAAATCCGCAAACTGATCAATCAAGCCATGCAACAATCACAAGCATTCAGTAAATCGTTGCAAGAACAAGCCTTCACAAAGATGAATCAGGTTATCGCGCAAGAAATTGAACGATTAAAAGCGCTTCAAACCAAAAACAACTTGGTCAGCGAAAACGAAATAGAATGGTGGAATGAGCGCAAAAATCAGCTTGTTCGCGCCTTCAACGGGGCACAAGTCAGACTTGATTCTTTTTTGCTTTTGATTCCAGACCATTTAAAGTGATAAGCCAACCAACTTAAAGCTGACTTTTTCCAATTTTTCAGCGCTTTCAGCATCATGAGCAGCAGGGTTCGGCGACTTCAGAGGCCAACCGCCACGACCAGCTTCTTTAGTGCGATAGATACCGAATTGACTGAAATAGGAACCACTTTGGGCAGGCACTTCAGGAGACAACAGTGCAAATAGTGTTGATTGGGCACCTTCCCAAGGTTCGATCATTCCGGCCAATTTCAAGATTGGGCGGAGCAAAAAATTTTGAGCCCACAACGGCATGGAATGATGTATGAGATTGGTGCGAACCCAACCTGGGTGCACGCTGACCGCGGTAACACCCGTGCCTTGCAAACGAACCGCAAGGCGCTTTGCATGTAAAAGATTGGCAAGTTTTGATTGTGCATAGGCTTCCCAGCCATCGTACTTTTTGCGCTCAAAGTTGAGGTCTTCGAAATCAATTCGTCCTTCACGCCCCATCGCCTTGTCATGAAAGCAGCTGGACAAATTGACAATCCGTGAAGGCGTAGATTTTTTCAGGGTCTCAAGCAATAGTTCGGTCAACAGGAAATGTCCCAGGTGATTCGTTCCGAATTGGGTTTCAAACCCATCTTTGGTTTTACTCTGTGGCGAATTCATCACCCCTGCATTATTGACCAGACCGTGTAATTGACTGTGTTTCGAAAGAAAGTTTTTTGCAAACGACCGGACCGATTCAAGACTGGCAAGATCAAGTGCCATCACCTCAACCTTACCCTTCACACCGGATGATTCAATTTTAGCTTTGGCTTTTTCACCTTCTTCAACTCGTCTACAAGCCAAAATCACTTCGGCGCCCTGTTTTGCAAGTTGGGTCACCGTCACCAGGCCAATTCCCGAGTTACCACCGGTCACCACATAAGTCTTACCGGATAAATCAAGGGAAAATAGAATTTCAGGACACATCAGAGTTTTTTGAATCATATTTACATTTTGACAGTTTTT
>CALPVV020000106.1 GCA_943327105.2 Nitrosovibrio sp. Nv4 | reverse complement strand
CTGCGGATAATAATATGGCCTAGCCTCACTTCTGAAGCTGAACAAGATTGCCGTAAAAAGCGTTATGATCAATAAATGGTTCTTAGAACCCATACATCTTCTATTCGGAAACATGCGCCTAAAACTCGAATGCATGGGCAAAAGATACCGATCGACGTCATTAATCTGACAAGCGACAACTACTGGCCTTTTCATATTTTTATGACAAAATAAAAGACGAATGAAGCTGGTCTACTCACACAATAAAAATAATAGTTCCGAAACCGTTCACCGCTTTGAAGTCCTGGGCGACTTCAACCACAACGATCTTGATGTTTTGAAGAACTCGATCTTTGTATTCATTGGCAAGTTTGATCGACCTACGAAATCAAAACCTATCATGATCATCGATTTTTCAGAATGTTCAATCAAACTGAACGAGTCTACCTTTCAAGAATTCATAGCCGAGGTTAAAAACCTGGCTCTCGCTTCCGGAGTGTCGATCACTATCGCTCAAAGTGACATTGAATCAATTCACGCTGAAAATAAAGCCGTTGAATTGGCTCTTCTAAGTAAGATCAACCTTCTTGAAAACAGACTGAATCTGATGGAAACCGTTAAAAACTCGATTTTTACGGTTGAAAAAGAGAACGAGCTTTTACGTGAAAAGCTAAAGACTGTTGAAACAAAAAAAGGCGCCCGCGGTATTTTTGAAAAACTTTGGAGTGACAATTGAAACCAACGATTCTGATTTTTGATGACGATACCCATTCCCGCACGTTTCTTACCGCATTGCTTGAGACCGAATTCAGTATCATCAGCTTTCCCTGCTTTGAGCATGAGCCGATCAGCCTGATCAAGGAACATCAGCCGGCACTGATTTTGATTGATTCATTCGTACTTTGTAAAAAAATAAAGGCTGATCCTGCATCAGCTGGTATTCCGGTATTTGTACTTTCTTCCAGAAACACATCTTCTGACATCGCTGAAGGGCTCGCACTGGGGGCGGAAGATTTCATCCCTAAACCCTTTGACCATAAAGAGCTTCAATTGAGAGTTCGAGCTCAAATCAAAAAGTTTCTTGCTGGAAAGCAATCCCATTTCATTCGCGTAGGTAGCCTTGAAATAGACACCAATGATCGGACCGCAAAATTCAATAATGAGACCATGAACCTTACGATCACCGAATATGACATTCTTCGCCTTCTTGCTTCACGCAAGGGCGAGGTCATTTCCAGGGAAGACATCATGAAATCGATTTGGAAGGATTCGGCGACTGAAATCACCGATCGTACCATTGACGTTCACATTCGTTCGCTTCGTAAAAAAGTTCCTGAACTCTCAGATCACATCAAAAGTGTTTATGGTGTCGGCTACCAGTATCAGGAATAACAGGATCAGTTCTTGATCTCGAGTTTCACGTCGGTCAGGACTTCTTCTTTGCCTTCCTTGATCACGACATTCATCACTTTTTCCACGCCAAGAAGATCGTTTTTGATCGTAACCCGATAATTACCCGCCTGAAGCTTCTCTTGATTGACTGGAGTTTTAAAAGCTATTGGTTTTACATTTTCAGCAGGTTGTCGATCAATGTTCACGATCGTCACATCAGCCACCGAAGGTCGGGTACTGATCGAAAGCACTCCATAGGCCATGGGTTCTAGCTTCACGTCCATCTTGGATTCGCCGGTTGCGCCCATATCAGCATCCTGAAGCGTGAACTCTTTACGAAACATGACGTATCCGGGGCGCTCCACCGCCACTACGAGCGGTTCGCCAATCGGTACATCAATATAACCCTTTTCAAGACTGAAGTTCTGAGAATTCATGGTGACGGTTGTTTTCGCCACATCACCATCAGGCAAGACGCTCAATTTCAACTTACCCATTTTGACATTTGAAGGCGCTGCTTGTGTTTGAGAAACCTCAACCGGTGGAGTTTGTGTTTTCACAGCCTTTTCGCCCGGCATCGGAATCAAACCAAAATAAAATAAAGCACCGACTCCAGCCACACCCGCCAAGAGTTTCACACTACCGGGCATTCCTGATTTACTTTGTATTTCCACAGGAATAGGACGAGTAAAACTCCTGGTTCCCGGTTTTGAACTTTGAATCGAAGCCTTGGTTCCAGTGCTGGCTGATCTTGATGCTGTACTCGAACTTCCAGATGCGGAAACTTTCATCTGTCGTTGTGGATTTCCCGCAACTTCGACTTTTTCCGCGTTCGTGATTTCAGCTTTATTGAACTTGTCTCCCAAAAACTGGGTCATTCGGGTGTGTTCACCAATTCCACCCTGTGGTTTTTGACTTTTTATTTCTGATGAGGTTTTTTCCCGCGAATTACTTACCACCCCGAGGGAAATCAATTCTTCTGCTCTAGCGTTGACGGCCTGAAGATTTTTACGGTCTTCGACAATTGCTTCATGAAACATTTTTTTGATGAACTGTGATAAATCGCTCGGACCAAAATCAGAGTATTGAACAGCTAGAACCTTTCTCAAGGCCCTGGCAAGCTCTTCTCCACTCTGAAATCGTTTTCGAGGATCACGAGACAAAGCCTGCATGACGATTGCATCGACTTCACTACTGATTTCCTTATTGAATTGAGAAGGCGGCTTGACGAATGTTGTACATCCTTCAATCATCTTCAAAACCTGAAATTCATTATCACTGTCCGCTACAAAAAGTCTTTTTCCGGTTAACGTTTCCCAGAGAACGATTCCTAGGGCAAAAATATCGGAACGACCATCGAGATTTTCGCCCAAAACCTGTTCTGGAGAAAGATAACTCAACTTGCCTTTAATCACACCCGCACGAGTCGCCTCACCATTGGTGGCCGCCTTGGCAATTCCAAAGTCAATAACCTTGATGTTTCCATCGTAAGAAACCAGAATATTTTGAGGACTGACATCACGATGCACTAACTGCAATGCCTCTCCGGTCAATCGGTCTTTAAATGCATGGGCATAGTGCAAACCTGCGGCTGCTTGCTCGATGATATAACAAGCGGCGGCTAACGGTACCGGTGAATCTTTTTGAGATGCGCGCGATAGAATCTGACGAAGGTTTCGTCCATCGATGAACTCCATCGCAATATACTGTTGACCATGCTCTTCGCCTGAATCAAAAATTTGTACGATGTTCGGGTGGGAAAAACGCATGGTCACCTGAACTTCAGCCTTGAACATGTTTACGAATTCCAGGTTGTTACTATATTCGCCCATGATTCGCTTGATGACAACGAAACGACCACTATTGTCCTGGCTTGCCAATCGAGCTCGGAAAATCTCTGCCATCCCGCCTTCGCCAACGCGATCGAGAAGAAAATATTTCCCAAATTTTTTTAATATGGCTTCGCTCATTGATGTAACCTGCGGGAACCATTCCCGTCATGTTCTTATCGGTGAAGCTTGTAAAAACTTTAGCCGGATCATCATAATGAAAAACTATGGAATATCAATGCTTTGATGACTGTTCGGATTGATCGATAGGTTTCCATTTAATGGCAACCCCTCTGAGCAAGATCTCACCCTCTGCACCATCATCCGAACACTCTGGGGTAACGTATTCTTCTGTCTTGCCATCTAAAAGCAGAACCACTGATCTGACTTTGATCACCGCCTCGGCCTTCGCTTTTTTAGCCTCGATCAACAAGTCCTTAGCAGCCTTATTGTAATAGTTTCGACAGAGCTTGTTGCTATTCGGGTCTTGCTCGAATGTAGGATAATGAGCCCGAGACCGAACCCAGCCTAGTACTTCATAGGGTCGACTCTTGAATTCTCCATTGGGCTCCTCGATGAACACCATGCTTTCGGGAAAATGAAACACATCATGCCTTTCCTTTGGCAATGATGTCGAACAGGAAGCGGCCATGAAGCCCAACCAAACGATCAATGAAAAGCGAATGCCGTCACGAATACCGTTAAGGCTCAAAATAGGTATATTCCGTGTCTTTATAGTTTCGCAGTACCCACTTCTTGCCTTCGTGTGATTTCACATAGCTGCTTGGAAGAAGTGGAATCTTACCACCACCGCCAGGAGCATCAACTACGAAGTGAGGAACTGCTACACCACTGGTCCAACCACGAAGAGCCTTGATGATTTCAAGACCTTTTTCAACCGGAGTCCGGAAATGCGAAATCCCCTGAGAAAGATCTGCTTGGAAAATGTAGTAAGGACGAACGCGCATCATGAGCAATTTGTGATTCAGTTCCATCACGATTTTAGCGTCATCATTCACGCCCTTGAGCAACACCATCTGGTTATTGATCACACAACCTGCATCGGCAAGGCGTGCACAGGCATCAAATGCTTCCTGCGTGCACTCTTTCGGGTGGTTGAAATGAGTATGAATGAATACTGGTTGATACTTCTTGAACATATTGCAAAGTTCAGGAGTAATTCGCTGAGGAAGCGTTACAAGGTTACGGGTTGCTACACGGAAAATCTCGATGTGATCCATCGCACGCAAGCGTGAAAGAATATATTCGAGTTTATCATCTGAAAGTGAAAGCGCATCTCCGCCTGAAATCACCACATCGCGAATGCTTTTAGTGCGTTCGATGTAAGCAAGGCCTTCGTCCAGCACTCTTGCATTGGTTGCGGAATCCGGGTCAGCCACTTTACGCTTGCGGGTACAGTGACGGCAGTACATTGCGCAGTTATGGTTGGTATAAAAAAGAACACGGTCAGGATAACGGTGAGTAATACCAGGAACCGGCATATCCTTTTCTTCTCCGAGTGGGTCTTCCAAATCTTCCGGAGCAATGTGAAGTTCACCTGGCTGTGGAACCGATTGCAAACGAATCGGACAATTCGGATCATTCGGATCAATCAAGGAAGCATAGTATGGCGTAATCGCCATGTTGAACATCTCATGTGAACCTGCAAACGCCTGGCGCTCACCTTCAGTGACGTTGATCACTTTCTCGAGAGCTTCCATGGTCTTCACACGCTTTTGTTGTTGCCAGATCCAGTTGTTCCAATCTTTCTCGGTAGCATCCTTCCAGAGGTCTGGACGTGGAGCTGGACTGAAACGACGTTCACGAATGGTATTCACAGTATTGATTTCTGCCATGCACTAAATAATGCCTGAAAATGCAGTATCATTCAAGAAATCTTAAAATTTCGAAGCGATTGAATGCGTCAACCAGGCTGCAAAATAAGCCAAAACAAATAGATAAACCGTCATAAAAACCATCAACTTTGTGCTCTGCAGCTCTCTTCTAACCGTAGAAAGCGTTGAAATACACTGTGGCGCAAAGATAAACCAAACTAATAGACTCAAACCGGTCGCCAAGGGCCACTCTTTTTGAATGATCTCCGTCAATTGATCGGTGCTAGAGGAACCTTGCTGATCGCCCCCTACGGCATAAACAGTTGAGAGCGCACTCACCATGACTTCCCTGGCCGCAAATGTAGGAATCATTGCCATACTGATTTTCCAATCAAAACCAAGGGGTTTCATCACTGGTTCGATCATGTGGCCCAGATCGTAAGCAAAACTTTTATCCTTATTTGGAAAAGTGACCATGACCCAGATCAAAACTGAAATCGCGAGAATCACAGTCCCTACCCGAGTGAGAAATAGCTGAGCTCGGTAAATCAAACCTTTAGTGATACTTTTCAGTGAGGGCCACTTATACGAGGGAAGTTCCATGAATAAAGGGGTCCGAGCGCCCTTAAAGAAAAAACGCTTCAGAATCGCACCCACCAAGAGCGCAAATAGAGTTCCAGCGATATAAAGACCCAACATGACCAACCCCTGAAGCCTCAAGCCAAAAAACACCACCCGATTTGGAATGAACGATGCGATCAGCAAGGTGTATACGGGAATACGGGCAGAACAGGTGGTAATCGGTATCATCATTGTTGTCACGATACGATCCCGCTTATTCTCAATCGCCTTAGTCGCCATGATGCCAGGCACGGCACAAGCGTAGCTTGAGAGAATAGGCAAAAAGGCGCGGCCATGAAGTCCAACCTTCCCCATCCAATGATCAAGAAGAAATACCGCTCTTGCCATGAAGCCGAAGTCTTCGAGAAACAAAATCAGTGCAAACAAGATCAGAATCTGCGGAAGAAAAACCAACGTTCCGCCGACACCTGCAATAATTCCATCAACTAGAAAGCTCTTCATCATTTCAGGCAAAGCAGAAGACGTGATGAAGCTCCCTATATAACCGAAAAAAGAATCGATCCAGTCCATCGGAATTTGGGCAAAATTGAACATCAATTGGAAAGAGGCTCCTAGAACAAAAAAGAGAACTAACAAACCCCAAACCGGATGAAGTACTATCTTGTCGATGATCTCGGTACGCTGATCAACTCCACCTTTTTTCAGAAGCACATCTTTCACGATTGCATCTGATTTCTTGTAAAACTCAAGAATCGATTGCTGACTCTTGATTGCAGATTTTTCCTCAACGGCAAAGAAT
>CALPVV020000105.1 GCA_943327105.2 Nitrosovibrio sp. Nv4 | reverse complement strand
ATCTTCAGGCTCAGGGTTTTGAAGTCGAAGTACACTCGACTGTTCTCGGGCAAGATTACTTTTATCCGGCTGATGACGAAACACGCGCAAAAGCCTTTCTGGAATTCGCATTCCGCGATGACCTTGACCTGATTTGGTGCGCTCGCGGCGGCTATGGCGCCACTCACCTTTTGCCTTATTTGAAAAAAGCGACTCAACGGAAAAAACCAAAGAAGAAAACATTTCTTGGCTACAGCGATGCGACTGCACTCCTTGAGTTTACTCGAGTGAATTGGGGATGGAATGCAATTCATTCCCCGATGCCAAGCAATACCGTGTTCACCGGATTAAAGGACACTGAATGGTCAAGCATCATCGAGCAAATCGAACTTGCCACTCGTGGCAAAAAACAAAACTCGATTCATGCCTCGAACTTTTCTTCACTTAAACCTGTTTTTATACCGAAATCTGCCGCAAAGAAAACCATCACCGCGCCGATCGTCGGTGGAAACCTTGCCGTCTGGAATTCGCTCATTGGCACACCTTACGCAGGAAACGCTAAGGGCAAGATTCTGTTCCTGGAAGAAATCCAAGAGAATATTCCACGCATCAACCGCATGATGCATCACTTGGAACAAGCCGGTGGCCTGAAGGGCGTGAAAGCGATTGTTCTTGGCGACTTCTTGGATTGCAATGACTCGGTGATGAAGGTGAACGATCAACCCATTCGTAAAATCTATCCCTCTGAAGAAGCTCTTGATTTCGTATTTAGACTCATTGGAGAGAAAACAGGGATTCCGGTCTGGAAGAATGCTCCAGTTGGCCATGGCCCGAACTATCACGCTCTTGGAATGGGAAGACGTTACTCGATTGATTCGAAGGGTAACCTGAAGCTCACTTAAATGACTTTCATTTCTGGTGCGGTGTGTAATTAAATTAGCATGTTTTGATGCGCACGAACCATTGATTTTAACGCTGGCTAGTGCTAGCTTGAATGAACCTATTTCTTTTAGTGCCGGAGTGGTGGAATGGTAGACGCGCTGGATTCAAAATCCAGTATCTTCACGGATGTGTCGGTTCGAGTCCGACCTTCGGCACCAACTAAAATTCAAATCATCTAAACCAAAATTTAAAAATCACGATCAACTGTTCAATATTTTTTGAGCTTATTTTTTTTCTACTTTTGCCTGCTTTAAGAGATATTTGGCAAAAAAATACACTACTGCTGCAACGATGATAAAATCCAAGACAGCCCCCAGCACCATCCCCACTCCGAATTTTGATTCGAACAGAGTTACCGACAACTGCCGCCAATCTCCGCCCGGAACCAATAGCCCCACGAAGGGCATGATCAGTTGATCAACAATGGTTTTCACCAGTTCGTTCACCTTGGCACCGATGATGACTGCGATCGCCAATCCGATTACCTGGTATTCCTTCAAAAATGATACGAATTCTTTGAGCATTTGTTTCTACCCTCAAAAACACCCTTATCACGGCAGCCAACCACAAGGCACAGTGACTTCAACGAAGAATTCTTAACAAGAACTCATGGAAAGAATGCATCAGAACGAGAGCGATCTTCGCCCAATCAGAATCACTTCAACAAAAGATAAGAAGCCGCACCAATCAAACCAGCGGCAGGAATAGTGAAAATCCAGGCCCAAACAATACGGCCAGCGATATCCCACTTCACTTTTTTAGCAGAATCAGCTGAGCCAACTCCGACGATCGATCCCGTGATGGTATGCGTAGTGGAAACCGGAATACCAAGCGAGGTCGCCAAAAACAGGGTTGCGGCGCCGGATGTTTCAGCACAAAAGCCGCCGATCGGCTTCAGCTTGGTCAATTTCATACCCATGGTTTTTACGATTTTCCAACCACCAAAAAGAGTACCGACTCCCATCGCCAGCTGACAGGTAATCACTACCCAGAAAGGGGTATGATCATTCGCACCCAAGTGACCGTTTGCAACCAAAAGAACCGTGATGATCCCCATGGTTTTTTGTGCATCATTACCACCATGACCAAGACTATATAGCGCAGCAGAAACCAACTGGAGCTTTCTGAACCAGCCGTCGATTTCACGAGGCTTGAAAGATTGAACAATCACCCGAATGATTTTCATCAATACGAAACCAACCACCAACCCAAAAAGCGGAGAACCGACAATTGAGAAAAGAATCTTGGTCAATCCTTCTACATTCAAGGCACCGGTTCCGGCTTTAGCAATTGCGGTTCCGACCAAGCCCCCAATCAACGCGTGAGAAGAACTGGAAGGAAGACCCCAATACCAAGTGATCAAGTTCCAGGAGACTGCGCCAATCAATGTAGCCAGCACCAAAGTTGTATCGGCAATTTTAGGATCAATAACACCCTTACCGATCGTGCTCGCCACTTTCAGTTCAAAAAACATGAATGCGATGAAGTTGAAAAATGCTGCCCAGAGTACGGCCCAGTGGGGCTTTAAAACCTGGGTAGCAACAATAGTGGCAACCGAGTTCGCAGCATCATGGAACCCGTTGATGAAGTCGAAGGCCAAAGCGAAAAGAATCGCAATAATCAGCAACGTTGAATAGTCCATGTCGGTCTCCGAAAAATAATTAAGCTTTATCTAAAACGATCGATTCAATCAAACGAGTCACGCGCTCGATCTGGTCGGTAATACGCTCAAGAACCAAAATCATGTCACGTTCTTTGAAGATCTGGGCAACGCTGGCACCAGAATCATAAAGAGCTGCCAAGGAAGAACGCATTTGATGGTCAGCGGCTTTTTCAATCTTGTGAATGGAACGAATGATGACTTCGATCTGGTCTGGAGAATCAATTTCATCAAGACGGTGAATGAGCTCTTGAAACTCGCGTACGCAAGCAGTGGTAAGTTTGACGAGGTTTGTCGCCCCCTCAGACATGCCCTTCAGACCATAGCTGTAGTAACGCTGAGACGCGGCATGATAAAGATCGATCACTTCGTCGGTTGCGACGAAAAGAGCATGAAGGTCATTGCGTTCAATCGGGGTGATAAAAGTATCACCAAGAATCTTGATTGACTCACGAACATGGTCGTCGGCTTCGTGTTCAATTTTTGCAACTTGCTCAGAAATTTCTTTTGACGATTGGTTCGGGTCTAGGAACTTTTCAAATTCCTGAGAGACGCTCCAAGACAGATCGGCCATCTTAGATAAAATTTTGAAAAAATCAGGCTGTTTTGGGAAAAAGCGTTTCATGACCATAATGCTTGTCATTCTAATTTGAAACCGATCAAAGTCAATTCGGTTCTAACAGTTCTGACCAAATCATGAAGTAAATTCAATGATTTTGGTTGCGGCGGGCGCATTGACAACGGCATAGACTGGGTTAACGTAGGGGGTATGAAACTCAAACCAGGACTCGTATACGGAACAGCACTTCAAGAACTCTATCAATATGCAAAAGAATCCCAGTTTGCCCTTCCTGCGGTAAACGTGGTGGGAACCAATTCAGTGAACGCCGTGCTTGAAACAGCTAAGGCAATGAACTCACCCGTGATCATTCAATTTTCAAATGGTGGCGGACAATTCTATGCCGGCAAAAGCCTGAAACTTGCCAATGACCATGCAGCCGTACTCGGTTCGGTCAGTGGAGCTCAACACATTCAACTCATGGCGGAACATTACGGTGTGCCGGTCGTGATTCACACCGATCATGCCGCAAAAAAACTGCTCCCGTGGATCGATGGCATGCTCACCATGAGTGAGGTAAATTACAAGCTCAATAAGAAACCCCTCTTTTCTTCTCACATGCTTGACCTCTCTGAAGAATCACTGGAAGAGAACATTGAAATCTCTGCCAACTATTTCAAACGCATGCAAGGAATTGAAACTTCAATTGAGATTGAGCTTGGTGTGACTGGCGGTGAAGAAGACGGCGTTGACAATACCCACGTCGACAACGCAAAACTCTACACCCAACCGGAAGATGTCGCATACGCATACACTCACTTGAAACAAGTGGGCAACGGCTTCACCATTGCAGCTTCATTCGGAAACGTACACGGAGTTTACAAGCCAGGAAACGTAAAGCTCACTCCGATGATCTTGAAAAACTCTCAGGAACACATCGAGAAGAAATTCAGCACCGGCCCTAAACCGGTAAACTTCGTATTCCACGGCGGTTCAGGTTCAACTCAAGAAGAAATTCGCGAGACCCTTGGCTATGGAGTGATCAAGATGAACATTGATACCGACATGCAATGGGCATTCTGGGAAGGCGTGAAGAACTTCTATGTTGAGAAGAGCGCATATCTGCAAGGCCAGCTCGGCAACCCGGAAGGACCAGAGGCTCCGAACAAAAAATACTACGACCCTCGCGTTTGGTTGCGTAAGGGCGAGGAAAACTTCGTGAAACGTCTGAAAATGGCTTTCGAAGACCTGAATAACATCAATCGTAACGGCTAATTAGCCTGTTTTGAGGCGGATTTTTCCGACTCATGTTTTTTTGACGATTTACCGATAAGCCAGAGGATGAGGGCTCTCTTTCTCTGGCTTATTTATTTGATGTCGATCGATGCAAAAGCAATCGAATGCTCATTTACCAGTCAAGCTGACTTGGGAAAAGAAGTTCTATCGATGATCAACGCCGAATCAATGACTTGCCTGAAAAAAGACGTTCATATTACTTTTGATGATGGTCCCTCTCAATCGGTCACACCAGAAATCTTGAAAGAGTTGAACTTGCGTGGAATCAAGGCAACTTTTTTTGTCACGACCACCAACCTTGATCAGAAAAAATCTCAAAACTGGGAAAAGAACCGAGCGCTGGTTCAACAGACTCTCGATACCGGACATTTGATTGCCAATCATGGTTACGATCACGAAGCATACGATCTTCGCTTTAACGGAAAAGTTTTTCAAAACGGATTTGGTAAAGATGAAAGAGAAAAGCAGATTGCCACCAGTACCGATTTGTTGAATTGGTCAACTGGTGGAAAATTCAAAAATCAAACTCCCCTGCTCTTTCGGTTTCCCTATGGGCGTGGCGCAATGCCATCGGAAAGAGAACTGAGTTTCATGGCTGAAAATGGTAAATCGTTTCTCGGTAAAAGCTACTCAGAGCGCATCAGGGAATACCGTTATACCAGTGACCCACTCATGAGCATTGCCGGAAAAGGCTATTCACATCTGGGATGGAATCATGATTCGGGCGATTCTTCATTCGCCATCGAAACACCAGACCGAGAGACCCTTAAAAAATACATCTTCAAAAACATCAAAGGGCTTTGCTCAAGCCCAAAAGTAACCAAGGTCGCATTGTTTCATGACATCAAAAAAATGAACATCAGTGCCATCCCAGTTATTGCAGATCTCGGTAAATGTCTTGGACTTAACTTCATCACCGCTCAAAACATGGCAAAAGACAGTCAAGTCATGGATTCTGCAGTGTTGCTTGAAAAAAACAAGTTGTTGGTGGAGTCATTCAAATACACGCAAAAAAGAACCGAGACCAGCCTGAGTGGTTTGTCAGCCGGTAAGTGTGAAAAATTACCCACCATTTTCAAGGAAGAGAAACAAACTTTTTGCTTCAGTGAACAATACCAAAAGCGCTATGAGCAATGTTCGGGTGGCGATTCCATCTGTTACGAAGGCAAATGGTATTCACGAATGGACCCTTACGTGATTGAGAACTGCAACCTCGACAATGAAGCTTATTACAAAGAACAAAACAGTCACTGACTTCAACTATTGAGATCAGTTTCGTACATGGCCGTGACCGGTAACAACAAACCGGGTGGCGGTCATTTCTTCAGCCCCCATCGGCCCGTATGCATGCAACTTTGAAGTTGAGATACCCAACTCAGCGCCAAGCCCGAGCTCTCCGCCATCATTGAATCGCGTGGAAGCGTTGATCGCAATGCAGGACGAATCGAGCGCATTCATGAAATCTTCGATCACCTTCGGATCTTTGGCCAAAATCGATTCAGTGTGATGGGAAGAATATCTTTGAATATGGGAAATTGCCTCGTGATGATTTTGAACCCATTTGATCGAGATTTTCTTCTCGAGCCACTCGGTTGCAAAATCATCTTCACTTGCCGGATCCATCACCTCGACACCTGCTTGTTTCAATGCAGTGATGATTTCGGCATTCTTTGGGTAGGAATGATTCAAGATCAGGGTTTCAAGTGCATTGCAAACACCCGGGCGCTGGGTCTTTGCATTCAGTACGATATTAACAGCATCAACTTCACAATCAGAATGCACATAAAGATGACAAAGTCCTTTGTCATGAGCAACCACAGGCATCGTGGCATTTGCCTTTACAAACTGAACAAGAGGCGTGCCTCCACGCGGAACCATCAAGTCAATGTATTGATCCAATTTCAGAATTTCAGCAACTTCGTCGCGTGTTTCAATCAGGTTCACCGAACCTTCAGGCAACAAACCGCCAATGGCTTTTTGAATTACCTTAAAAAGAACGTTGTTCGAATGAGTCGCTT
>CALPVV020000104.1 GCA_943327105.2 Nitrosovibrio sp. Nv4 | reverse complement strand
TGGGCGCATCGCCATCCTCTCTTTTCACTCTTTGGAAGACCGCATGGTAAAAACCGAGTTTCATCAGCGCGAAAAATACGAATTACCGTCGCGCAAGGCCATTCAAGCCAACGATGAAGAGGTCGAGCGCAACTCCCGCGCTCGTAGTGCAAAACTGCGACTCGCCATCAAAAAGCCCTGACCAGTTGTTATTCATTTTCTTTTCTCACAGGCCGCATTATCATTTTTATAAATGAAGCGATTTTTCCCGGTTTGGGTTTTCCCCATCCTTGTCGCATTTGCTTTCCTTACCGTCTGGATCCGACTCACCGTCGTAAAGACCACCTATGAGCTGAACCAGGCAAACAAAACACTTCACAACTTGAAGCTTGAAAACGAGCAACTTGAGTTAAAAGTCGCCCAAATGCGTTCACCCCGTAGGCTTGAGGCATTGGCAAAACAAAAATTCAAATTGAACCCACCGAGCCCTGACCGAATCATCCCCATCAAGGACGAAACTCCGTGACTACTTACTACCAAACACCAGCGATTCGGCTTCGTCTTTCCATTGTCATTACCGTATTTGGTGCAATTTCAGTCGGCATGCTTGGACGCTCTACCTATTTGCAAATCTGGGGTGACCCAAAGCTTGAAAATCTTGCACGCAGGCAATTTCAATCACATGTCATGATGAACCCTCGCCGCGGCTTAATCACCGACCGCACGGGTGAACCTCTCGCGATCAATCTTGAAACTTCAAGTCTTGCAGGCAGTCCCGCAAAAATTCTGAAGTCAGGCTCAACCCTTCATCTACTTGCACGCGCTTTAGGTGTCCCAGCGAGCACCCTTCGCAAAAGACTCGATCCGAAGAAATCGTTTGCCTGGTTTGAGCGCCGTGTTTCAGAAGATCGAATTGAACACTTCAAAAAAGCACGCATCATTCTTCCAACCGGTGAAATGCCTGAAGGACTGTGGCTCGTAAAAGAAATGAAGCGTGTTTATCCTCATGGAAATCTCGCTTCTTCCATTCTTGGCACCGTGAATATCGATCAAAACGGAATCGAAGGTGTGGAGCTATGGAAAAACTCGATTCTTCGCGGACAAAGCGCCTCTTTCGATGCTTATCGTGATGCCCTCGGAAGACCGGCACTGATCCAGGCATCTGAACAAAACAAAATCAAAGACGGCGACAACGTCGAACTCAGTATTGATTCATCACTTCAATTCTCAGTAGAAGAAGCCCTTCAAAATTCAATGGACAAAACCCGCGCTCAAAGCGGTTTAGTCATCGTGATGGATTCAAGCAACGGTGAAATTCTTGCTCTTGCTCAATCATCTGCAAACGGAAACCGTGGCGTGAAAAAAGTCATGGCGGTTACCGATGGTTACGAACCCGGTTCAACCATGAAACCATTACTGCTTGCTTCGGCCCTGAACAAAGGCGCAGTCAAGATCACCGATTCACTTTTCGGTCACTACGGAAAATTCAAACTTCAAGGCCGCACCATCAGCGAGGCCGAGTCGCATGAAAAATACGGCTACGTGAACATGAAAAAAATGGTCGAAGTTTCAAGCAACATCGTTGCCGCAGAACTTGCACTCAAAATGGGTGCTGACCGTTTCTTGAATAGCTTGAAAGAACTCGGCTTTGGCTCAAAAACCGGCACTCAATTGCCGGGCGAAATTGGCGGTTGGGTTCCATCGCCGGCTCAAGCTAAAACCGTTCGCCCACTCACCCTTGCAACGATGGGGTTTGGTCAGAGTATTCTCGTGACCCCGATGCAAATGCTTCGGGCATACGCATCCCTTTCAAATGGTGGGTATTTGGTTGAACCAACCCTGCTTAAGCGAAAAGAAAATGAAGTTTTGAAACGCATTCCGGTCTTGAAACCCGAAGCAGTGAAAGATGCGACCAGCGCTTTGATTCAAGTGACCGAAGGTGAAAAAGGTACCGGAAAAAAAGCCCGTGTTGAAGGCTACCGCATTGCCGGTAAAACCGGAACCGCGCAAACCGTTGACCCGAAAACCAAGCGCTACTCTTCATCACGCTATATTGCTTCCTTCATCGGTTTTCCGGTTGGAGTCAAACAACCCGTCACCGTACTTGCGTTTTTCGACAACCCTAAAGGTATTTATTATGGTGGTGAAACTGCAGCACCTCTGTTTTCACAAGTTCTTCAAAGCGTAACCAGCCGCTTCTCGATTCCATCGACTGAAAAAATGGAAGTCCCTGCTGAATTGACTGCTGCACCATCAAAGCCCGATAAAGAACAAGTCGAGATGGTTCAATCAAGCGCTGAACCGGTCGTTACCTCGGCTCAATCGATGGCAAGCATCAAAGAAGTGAATATCGATCACCCGGTGATGCCTTCTGTTGTTGGTCTGACTCCGCAAGAAGCGATTCGTGCATTGCGCCCGTTTTCACCTTCCGTACAAATTCATGGTTTTGGCGTCATTCGTAAACAGTTGCCTGAATCAGGCGCGATTCTTCAGCCGAATGTGAAGGTCAGCCTGTATCTCGAGGAATAATCAAACTCATGATTCACGTCACTGCGAATTCAAAAGAAGTTAAACCAGGATCGATTTTTTTTGCCCTCAAGGGTGCTCGATTCGACGGTCACTTGTTCATTCAAGAAGCCTTAGAAGCCGGGGCATCGAAAGTTTTTTCTGAATACGATGTAGGCGATTCGCGTGTCACCGTCTTGGGATTGAATGCCAGAAAAAAACTCGGTGAATTGGCAAGTGAAATGGCCGGCAACCCGACTCATCAAATGAAAATGATCGGCGTAACCGGCACCAGCGGAAAAACAACCACCAGTTACCTCATTCAACACATCATCAATGCCGGCGGCAAACTCGATGGCGCACCTGAAACCTGTCGATGTGCCCGCATCGGTACCAATGGCGGCGAGTTCGAAGGTCGCACCTGGAACACGATCAACACCACACCTGATGCGATTTCGCTTCAAAACTGGTTTCGCGAAGTGCTTGATCTTGGTGCCACTCATGTAGTCATGGAAGTTTCTTCACACGCACTTGACCAGGACCGCGCCTGGGGCATTGCCTGGGATTCAGTCGTATTCTTGAACCTTAGCCCAGAGCACATGGATTACCACCCTACACTTGAACATTACTTTGAAGCCAAGGCACTGCTGTTCACCAGCCATCTTGATTATTCTCGTTCAGTCGGGAAAAAGCCGATCGGCTTTTCAAACGCTGGCGTTGCCTACGGAAACAAACTACTCAGTCTCGATCAAAGACTGAACGCTTACTCGGTCAAAAACGATGTCACCGATCTGGTAAACACACCCACCGGAATTGCCGCACAAGTGAAAGTGAACTACGAATGGTATTCGATGGAATGCCCTCTTTTTGGTGACTTTCAAATCGAAAACATCCTTGCAGCACTCAACGTCGGCGCCTCTCTCGGTATCAACAACTTCTGGTCATGCCTGAAAACATTCCCAGGAGTACCGGGTCGAATGGAATTCATCGCAAACCCTAAAGGCGTTTATTGTTTTGTCGATTATGCCCATAAACCCGAGGCACTTGAAAAAGTACTCATGGCAATTCAAGGCAAGAAAATCTTCACCGTTTTTGGCTGTGGCGGTGACCGTGATCGCACTAAGCGTCCTGTGATGGGTGAAATCGCCACTCGTCTTTCATTTCACACTGTAATTACCAGCGATAACCCTCGTACTGAAAACCCTGAAGCCATCATTGCCGAAATTGAAGCAGGCGTGAAAAAAACCGGTAGAACGAATTACGAGATCGTTGCCGATCGCGAACAGGCAATTGCCAAAGCGGTAGCACTTGCCGGTGCTGGCGACATCATTTTAATCGCAGGCAAAGGCCACGAAGATTATCAGATCTTTGCCGATGGAAAAGGCGGAATCTACAAGGTTCACTTTGATGATCGCGAAATGGCACGAAAACACCTCGGTACTTAGGCGTAAAACTAATCAGGGGTCTCGTTCAGATTCACCACTCGAATGCAGTGTTCTTTCAATGAACGAATGACTTCAGCACTGTGATCTTTGCCACGCGTTTCAAGCAATAGCTCTACTTCTGTTTCATCAAGCCTCATGTTGGTGTCATTGCGGTCATGAATCGCCTGTAAAATATTGGCCTGCAACGAACCAATCATCGAAGTGAGTTTTGAAAGCGAACCCGGTCGATCTGAAATTTGAACTTTCAAATGAATGCGTCTACCCAGTCTGGTCAAGCCGCGTTCAATAATGCGGGAAATGAGATTCACGTCGATATTTCCGCCACAAACCACGAGCACGACTTTCTTACCGCGCATCTCATCTTTATAGCGATCAAGCGCACCGAGAGTGATCGCCCCGCTTCCCTCAACCACCATCTTGGTGCGTTCCATGAATCGCAAGACGTTCATCGCAATTTCATCTTCATCTGATTCAAACGAAAGATCGACCAGTTGATTCAGAATTGCAAACATATCAGGGTTTGCCTTACCCACTGCAATACCATCAGCAAATGTGCCTTTGAAATCTGAAGACATGACTTTATGGGCATGCAACGACTTCACCATGGCAGATGCATTTTGAGCCTGACAACCAACCAGTTTCACCGAAGGCTTCAACGATTTCAGCGCAATGCCCATACCGGCAAGCAAACCGCCACCACCAATCGAAGCAACCACGTAGTCAACATCGGGGCACTGCTCAAGAATTTCCAAGCCGAGAGTTCCCTGACCGGCAATCACGAGCGGGTCATGAAACGCATGAACATAAGTTCGTCCGGTTTCTTTTGTGATTTTTTGTGCAACTTCGAAACTGGCTTCGTAATTTTCGCCTTCAAGGTGCACTTCTGCGCCGAAGTTCTTAGTATTTTGAATTTTCATGATCGGAGCAACTTCCGGCATCACGATCAAAGCACTGGTACCGAACTCACGCGCACCCCAAGCGACACCTTGTGCGTGATTACCAGCACTGGCTGCAATCACGCCTTTTTTCTTCTCGTCATCGGTAAGCTGGGAAATACGGTAAGTTGCGCCACGAATCTTGAATGAACCGACCGGCTGCAAAATCTCCAGTTTCAGATATACATCGCAATCATACCGACGCGAAAGCCACTCATTCCGAATCATCGGGGTCTGAGGCAAAATAGCGCTCAAGACTTCATGCGCTTTCAAGATATCTTTTAGATCAGGCGTCTTCATTTGATCCTCATTTTTGCACAGGCACTTCATCAATGCCAGGGTCTTTCCAGTAAAAGAGCTTTGCTACACGTTCTTGATTTGATGAATCGGGCCTGATCCATGCAAAACAACGATTGGTAAATGGTTCTCTGCATTCAGGGTCTTTAAAAGCTGGCGACCACGTTCCCGTATTCAAAACTTCGGTTGAATCAACATAAGTATGCATTTCGCGATGAGTATGGCCGAAAACAACCCGCTCGGTTTTGGTGATTTTTGCAATGAGCGGAGCTTGTTTCAATGCTTCTTCGGTCGATTGCACCACTTCGCTTTTGATGTCGCGGGAATAAAAAAACAAAAGAGGCATGGCAAGTACAAATGCCCCCCAGAACCAGAGTTGGGAAATTGAAATCGTAAGGTTGATGAACATGAAAAGTTCAAAACATAAAAAGAAAATCAACCCAAGAACAATGAATCGATCAAGCCAAAGCTCGCGCATCACCTTGATCGGATTATAAATTGCAGCATGCGTGTGAAGCTCACGCAAAGTTCGAACTACTTGCGGTGAAGAGTTTGCCTTCTTTGCAATTTCTTCAACCCGCTGTTCAACAAACAAAGGGTCACGCATGGCAGGTAGCAAACCATCACCAAGTGCGATGAAGAAAGAAATAGTCGCGCTCCATAACCAGGATATTGGCAACCACGGATGAACTCGAATCGAGTATTTATAAAAAAACCTGAAATAATCAGCCAGGCTTTCCATTAAGAAGGATGTGTCTGCATGCGGATTGAATAGCCCCATGCCATTGATCATATACCGACTGGTGATGTTACCGAATGGCAACCGAACCTGAATACGCTTACCCTTTTTCACCAAGGGGTGAATGGGGTTTGAAGCAACACAGTAATCGTCGTACTGATTTCCATGTTCGATTGCAGTGTCATTTTCTGAAACATAAAACCATTCACAAAACCGGACTCGTTGTTCTTGTTCTTCAGAAAGCCCCAATGCATGCATCAGCTCTTTCTGAACCAAAGGCCAATGCAACTCAATGTCATGATTGCCGATCACAAAAACGACACTATGGCCTTGTTGAATGAATTCACGAATCGAATTCACCCAGACCCGGTGATCAGAGAGAATGACCTGCATCTTGAAACGTGATTTTTCCTCTTCAGGAAACAGTCCCCGCTTGCGCTCAAGCCAGGAGATATGAAAACGAGTATGAAGCGGCAACTTCATCACTGAATCGAAATCAAAAATGTCACCATTCAAGATGAGCTCGATCTTGCCTTCCGATTCTGTTTTTTTAACTTCGCCTTGAATGTAACTCAGAAAACGTTTGAAAGACTGGTCGATGAAGAATTTGGGTCTCTTATAGCGCTTCCAAAGCGACTTACCCGGCTGACCGAGTTCGGCATCGGTCAGGTGAAGGTCGCTCACCACGAAGG
>CALPVV020000103.1 GCA_943327105.2 Nitrosovibrio sp. Nv4 | reverse complement strand
CTTACATCATCCATCCTACTGAAGTCGCTCAGATTCTTGCTGACTTACGCATGGATGTCCCTTCAATCTGCGCGGCCTTTCTTCATGATACCGTTGAGGATACCTCGGTTAAAATCGAAGACGTCGAAAAAGAGTTCGGTAAGGACGTAGCCGCACTGGTGGAAGGTGTAACCAAGCTTTCCAAGATGACCTTCCGGACATCTGAAGAAAAGCAGGCCGAGAACTTCCGTAAAATGATCGTGGCGATGGCTAAAGACATCCGCGTGATCATCGTTAAGCTTTCTGATCGCTTGAGCAATATGCGATCTCTTGAGTTTCTGGCGCCACACAAGCAAAAGACGATCGCACAAGAGACCCTTGATATTTACGCGCCACTTGCCAACCGTCTCGGTATGAGCAAGGTCAAGGTTGAACTTGAAGATCTTTGTCTGCGCTTTATTCATCCTGACGTTTATTACAAACTTGCCGAGTTGGTATCGAGAAGTAAAAATGAGCGCGAAAAGTACATTGAAGAAGTCATTCATGTCATCACTGAAAAGCTTTCAGAATATGATGTGAAGGCACAGGTACTTGGTCGAGCGAAACATTTTTATTCGATTTATAAGAAAATGGAGCGCCGTCAGGTTGATTTCAACGAGCTTCATGACATCATCGCGTTCCGAATCATCGTGGACAACATCACCGAATGTTATAAAGCTTTGGGTGTGATTCATGCTGCCTTTAGGCCTGTTCCCGGTCGATTTAAAGACTACATCGCCATGCAGAAGGCGAACCATTATCAATCACTTCACACCACCGTAATTGGTCTGGGTGGTGAACGTACCGAGATTCAGATTCGAACCCAGGAAATGAATATCGTCGCTGAGCGAGGAATTGCGGCCCACTGGAAATATAAAGAGGGCAAGTTCGATACTCGTTCACATGACAGTGTGGGTTGGGTGAATCGTCTTCTAGAATGGCAGAAAGATCTGTCCGATCCGAATGAGTTTCTTGAGACCGTGAAGGTTGATCTTTTTTCCGAGGACGTTTTTGTATTTACTCCAAGTGGGGAAGTCAAAGAACTTCCTCATGGAGCAACACCACTTGATTTTGCTTACGCTGTACATACAGACGTCGGTAATCGATGCACCGGTGCCAAAGTAAACGGCAGAATTGTTCCACTCAAGCACCGCTTGAAATCAGGTGATGCTGTAGAGGTGATTACTTCTCCAACCCAGACACCATCGAAAGACTGGTTGAAGATTGTAATCTCTTCACGTGCAAAGGCAAAAATTCGTGCCTTCATTAAAACGCGTGAACGGGTTACGGCTCAATTACAGGGAAAAGAAATCCTCGATCGCATCATTCGCGAATATGATCTGACCTGGTCCAAAGTTGAAAAAACCTCCCAGTACGAACAGCTGAAGCGTGACTTGAAGTTCTCCACTCTTGAAGATCTGCAAGTGGCTCTTGGTTACGGTCGTCTGACTGATGAACAAATCGTTACCAAGATCATTTCGCGCGAAGAGTTGGAAGCCAAGAAAGCCAGAATGAAGACTGCCGAGCAGGAATCATTCTTGAAGAAGGCGATCAAGTCGGCAAGTAAGAAAAGTGAGGCGAGAAATGCGGTGGTGGTTGAGGGCGTTGATGACGTTCTGATCCGCTATGCCCGTTGTTGTAACCCCATTCCTGGTGAAAGCATTACCGGTTTCATTACCCGTGGAAGAGGGGTCACGATTCATCAGGCGAATTGCCCCCGTGCTTTAGACACCGATACTGAACGCAGAATCGATGTTTCCTGGAATAAGGCGTTGGTCAGTCCGGTCATGCGCAATGTCCGAATCAGGGTTCTATCGAATGACGAGCCGGGGTTATTGGCAATGATGTCTCAATCGATTACCACTGTCGGTATCAATATTTATTCAGCAAATATCCGTACCACGAAGGACAAAAAAGCCATCGCCGTATTTGAGGTTTCTGTTGGAAACATGGATCAACTTTCAAAAGTGATCAGCGCCCTTGAATCGAAAAAAGGCGTGATCTCAGTAGAGCGAAGCTGATTCCCATGAAACGTTATACGACACGATTGCCGAACTCTTCTCCTAAGGTCAGATTGGACGATTATCTTGCCGAGTGGCTTTCCACCGCTACCGGTATGGAGCTTTCCAAAGGCAAAATCAGGACATTGATTCTTTCTGGTGCTGTCTATGTCAATCGTCACCGGAATAAAATTCCATCCACACTCATTTTTGCCGGTGCGGTTCTTGAAGTTTATTATGATGAATCAAAAATGAAAACCGGTGAGCATAAGCCTGAAGCCACGCTTGTTGCCGTGACGAAGGATAAAGTTCTTTATGAAGATGAGTGGATCATTCTCATCAATAAAGACGCTGGAATTCCTACTCAACCGACCATTGATCCGAAACGGCCGAATCTGTTTGATCTTACTAAACGCTACCTGTCGAAAAAAGAAGGCAAGACTGAACCTTATCTTGGGCTTCATCATCGACTCGATCGGGATACTTCAGGTGTGGTTTTATTTACCAAGAGTGAATCAGCCAATAAAGGGGTGGCGGATCTTTTTGCAAATCATCTGATCCAAAAAACATATCAATGTCTTGTCTGGCGGGCACCCGGGGCAGAAACACATGAAACTCAAACCCGGTTTGAAGTAAAAAACTTTTTGGGTAAAATTTCTGCAAAAAATGAAACATCGCGTTTTGGAAGTGTCACTTCCAATGGAGATCCGGCCCATACTTTCTTCAGGGTGTTGGAAGTGTTCAGACAATGTTATTGGTTGGAGGCCGCCCCAAAAACCGGTCGAACCCATCAAATCCGTGTTCATACTTCCGAACTGAATTTACCAATTCTCGGGGACCCTCAATATTTTCCAAAATCCGTATTCTCAATGGTTTCCGCCCCGCGCTTGATGCTTCACGCCCAACTTCTTGAATTCAATCATCCGGTGAGCGGTGTGCCGATGAAGATAGAAGCACCATTGCCTGATGACTTTCTCAAGGTCTTGGGTACACTTAAGGCATGAGCGAATCTGCCGTTCCTTCCTTGAAAAGGCAGTTGCTTTATTATTGGAAGGGATACTCTAAACAAATTATTCTGGGTGCTTCAGCCATTGTCTTGATTGATGCTTCCGAATTATGGTTGCCTGTTCTTTTGCGCGATACTGTCGATGCATTTTCAGCAGGAATTGGTTCTACCCCGCAGAAGAACTTATTGATCAAAGGCTTGTTTCTGGTGGTTACTCTCCAGGTTTTTGGTCGTTATCTCTGGCGAGTTGCACTCTCAAAGAGTTCGATGCTGGCTGGTGCGGGACTTCGCAAGGAATTTGCCGATCAAAGTTTCAGAATCTCGATTCCTAAAATGGAAGAAAAAAAAGTCGGCGAATTGATGACGTTGGCGACCAGTGACATTGAAAACATGCGCTTTGCGCTTGGCCCGGCTTTCATTGCCGTGATCGATGCTGTATTCTATTGTATCTCATTACCGATCGCGATGTTCATGATTGCTCCTGCTTTAGCGTGGAAAGTGATCCTTCCCGTTTTGATGATTCCACTGGTTGTCATCATTCTTCAGGGGCGGATCGCCCTGCAGTCTAAAAAAGTACAAGAACAGTTGGGACGACTCGGAACACTCACTCAGGAAATGATCTCCGGCATCAGATTGATCAAAACCTATGGTTTAAAGGAAGAGATCAACCAGAAATTAAAAAAGGAAAGCCATTCATTGAATGAAAGAATGGTCAACATGATCGGTACTCAGGCACGGCTGAACCCGAGTATGGAGTTCTTTCTCTCGGCAAGCATGGTGGTGCTATTTGCAACTCCTGCTTTCAGTATCGGAACACTGGTGGCAATGCAGCGTTATTTGCAACGATTGCTTTGGCCATTGAGTGCATCCGCAATGGCTGTGGTGTATTTTCAAAAAGCCAAAAGCAGTGGAGATGAATACTATCAATATGTTGATGAATCCGATATCGAGTCTAAAACGGATGATTCCAAAACTTTTGACACTTCACCGGAAACACCATTAATTGAGGCTAAAAATCTTGAATTTTCCTATCCTGCCGGTAAAAAAATCATTCAAAACCTTGATTTAAAGATATTTGAGGGCGAATGGGTTGGCATCTCTGGTCCTGTCGGCTCTGGTAAATCAACATTTTTACAATTGTTGATGAAATTTTATCCGGTGGAAAAGGGAAAGCTTTTTATTAATGGTCAGGATGTCACTTGCCGATCACATGACTGGGTCAGGTCTCACTTTGCACCGGTCATGCAAGATCCTTATCTTTTTCAAGGTACTCTTCTTGAAAACCTGAGTACGAGTGGTGAAGAACAACCGCTCTCTTGGAGCATGAAGGTTTCCGGTTTACACGAAGATGAGTTCATGAAGAGACTTGATCAAAAAATCGGTGAAAGGGGAGTCGGATTATCTGGTGGGCAGAAACAGCGAGTTGCAATTGCCAGAGCCCTTCATAAAAACGCCCCGATCTTATTGTTGGATGATCCACTTTCTTCGGTAGACTCGGTAACAGCAGAACACGTCTTGAACCAGATGTCCGAAGAGATCAGAAAGTTGAAAAAAACCGTGATTTTCGTATCCCATCATGATGCTCACCTGAAATACTGTGATCGTGTGGTGAGGCTATGAGAAAGTCATTTCGCTTCATGCTGCCATTTGTGTTGAGTGAAAAGAAATATCTTTTCATGGGTTTTAGCGCAACTTTTCTTGCCGCTTACTTTACCTGGCTCGGTCCACAGTTGCTTGCACGCTTAATCGATGGTGGATTTGTAAAATTGCTTTTATTGGCTTTTGCAGGCAGTGAATTTCTCAAATTGCTTTTGAATTATTTGAATCAGAAGGTTTTTGCAACTTTTGGTCAGAACGTGATTGAACGTATCCGTGAATCCATGTTGAAGCATTTGATGAAAGTACCGGTCTCTTACTTTGATCGATCTACAAGCGGGCAGATCATGACCAGGTTTGTGAATGACGCGAATTCTCTTTCCGATTTTTTCCAGTCGGGAATGATTTCAATTGTCGGAAATGCGTTCTCAATTTTTGCTATTTTTTTCGGTATTCACAGTCTTAGTTCCAAGTTGGCAATAGTCATGTTGACCATCTTTATCCCGTTTTTTTACACCTGCTCAGTTTTTTCCAAAAGATTGAGATTGGCTTATGAAAGTTCTCGAAATGAACTTTCCCATTTCAATTCCATGCTTGCTGATTTTTTGCATGGAATGAAAACGATCCGTAGTTTGTCGCTATCGGGTTCTAAAAATCGTGCTTTAAATCGACAAATCCAGAAGTATTCCGATTCCCAGGTTCAGATGGTCCATGAATTCGCATTGTTCAACCCTGTTCTTTCTCTTGGTGTCGGGGTCTTGTTTTTTGTCTTGATTCTTCAGGGTATTCCAATGGTGGATCGCGGTGAATTGAAGACCGGCGAATGGATCGCCATTCTCAGTTATATTTTTATGCTTTCCCAGCCCTTGCTTGAAATTACCGATCGATGGAACTTCTTTTTGGCAGGACTGACCGGAATCGACCGAATCAGAAGTGTTTTCGATGAACCGATTGAAAAAACAGGGAAAAACGAACCTTCCGAGATGGAAGAAATTGTTTTAGATGGGGTTTCATTCCATTATCCCGGCGCCACAAAAGATGTATTGAAAGATGTGAATTTGAGAATCGTTCCAGGCGATCGAATCGGTATTCATGGCGAGTCGGGAATGGGTAAAACGACGTTGCTTCAGATGCTTTATGGCTTTTATCTGCCTACAAGGGGAGAGTTGCGTTGGAATGGGGTTCGATATCACTCGTATTCAATCGAGTCCATTCGCAGATATTTTGGTGTAGTCGAACAGTTTCCCTTTTTGTTTTCCGGAACGATTCACGAAAACATCACTCTTTTTGGAAAAAATGAAAATGACTTTCACCGATTAAAAGAGCAGTTCGCCGACTATCCGTTAATCTTGTCGGTTTTGAATCGGGCCGAAGAAGAAGTCCGCGAGCGTGGCGCCAATCTTTCGATGGGTGAAAAGCAGATGATCTCATTTCTGCGTGCATATCTGAAAAACCCTCAGATCTGGATTCTTGATGAGGCAACGGCGTTCTTTGATCAGCAAGCTGAAGATGAGTTCATGCGTGCTTTGGACTCGCTTTCTCCAAAAAACATCATCATTCAGATTGCTCACCGTAAGGAAGCCCTTACCAGGATGAAGCGCCTGATCAAGGTTGAGTCACAGGGTCTACAACAGTTATCGACGTAGACAGGTTTGCGATGATGCCAAGCAGATCTCTTCGTTTCAGGTTTGGTGGTTCTACGTCACGATCTTCCGATTTTTTACTCATGAACTTCCACTTGGTAACCCAATAAAGGAATTCTTTACTGATCACGATCTTATCAATAATGCTATCTCCGGGTTTGATTGAACGAGGTGGAACACCTTTCATCAATAAGTGTCCATAAATCGCTTCAATTTGCTTAGGTTCCTGACCTTCTTCACATGATCCTGAAATTGAGTCACCAGCGGCTTTTTTAATAGCTCTGCAGAAGATAGGGAACCCTTTCATGGCTTCAGTGAACACAAGAACATCATTGAAGTTGGAATCAAGTCGCAAGAAAATGTTTTCTGCGTAAT
>CALPVV020000102.1 GCA_943327105.2 Nitrosovibrio sp. Nv4 | reverse complement strand
CTTTGCTCCTTTGCTCCTTTGCTCCTTTGCTCCTTTGCTCCTTTGCTCCTTTGCTCCTTTGCTCCTTTGCTCCTTTGCTCCTTTGCTCCTTTGCTCCTTCACCCTCCGCTGATGCTATAATTCCCGTCTCGATCGGTGCGATGAACGGGTATTTTCTCCCGCTTCAATTCGTCAATCACCGTAAAATGGGGATGACGGTAGCGATTACGCCGCCCCACAGAGATCACTGCTAGACTAGGATTCACCGATTTTATGAACTCAATACTCGATGAGTTTTTTGAACCATGATGACTAATTTTTAAAATTCGATTTTGAAACGACTCAATGAATGAATGATGGCGTTTCCAAAAAACAGACTCTTGAACAGTATTCGAGTCACCTAATGACAAATACAGTTCATGATTACTAATGGGAATCATCGCTACCCCCATCAAATCATTTCCTTCAGCTGTTTGAACTTGGCGCTTTTTTTTCTTTCTGGCACTGATCCAATCTACTGAACCCGACCGAAAACAACCACTTTCACACCATTTTGCTGATGAATACTGATCAATCCATTTTCGGACTAAAGAAGTTCTCTCAAAAGCAGAATTGACTTCAATTGCTGAAACAGGAACCCAAGGCAGCAATAAGCGCAATCCCCCGGCATGGTCTTCATCAAGGTGTGAGAATAAAACCGTGTCTAAATGCGTGACCCCATGTAATGCAAGACGATGAATCATTGCATCGGGCTTAACCCGAAATGATGAGCCAAGGTCTATCATCTCACTTCGCGTGGCAGTTTTCACCAATAGCGAATCACCTTGCCCGACATCGAGCTGGGAAACCTGAATTGACCGATCTTTGAATGATGGGTGAAAAATCACTGAAAAAAATACAGTTACCAAAACAGCAAAATGAATTTTTCTTCGACAAAGAATCAACGTGATCAATGCAAATACAAAACCAATCATAACCATTCGGGGTTCAATCACACTGAAGGTTAATCCGACATCAACAATCTTATATAGAAGCTCAAGGCCACGATTCCAGCATGACATCAAAAAAGGGTGAACATCGCCTGAAAACAAATATGAAAAAACACTGGCCGGATAAAGAACCAGTGAAATCACGGGAATGGTGATCATGCTCCAAATTGGTGTCATCCATGCAACTTCATGATGCTCGATCAGGTCAAGCGGAGCAGTCATCAGCCACGAACCGACCGACAAATACAAATGCTGTAAAAAAGCACCTGTTTCTCTTTTTCGGGCAGCTTCAATACCGATCATTCCGCCTAAAATAGCGAGATAATAGTGTTTCCAACCGGCATCAATGCCCATTGCAAAGTCAAAGCAAAGTGCAAAAAACAAAGGGTAATAAACTCGAAACCGAAGCCCTTTTTCTTTAGCCAATGCTTTCAGGAAAAACAAAACCAGAATACGGGCAAAGCCAAGACGAAAACCCTGCAATTTCCAAAGCAAGATCAGGAAGAACCAGAACAGGACCGTCAAAATTTTTCTACTTTCAAGGGTTCGTCCGAAAATACGCTGCAGAAATGCCTCGAGTGCAAGCAGGTGTAGACCACTTGCAGTATAAAGATGCACAAATCCAAGTATTCTCAGGATTCCTTCAGGCGAAGGGTCGATTTTTTCGTTCAATAGAAGCCGGTTCAAGACTCCATAAGTATCACCACTGATCATTCCCTCTTGTTTGCATGATCTGTACCTCATACAATGAGGACTGCATGCTATTGAAATGGATTGCCGATCACTTCGGCGGCTTTCAAATCGGTATTCTTGTTCTTGTTTTTATTTTTGCCTGGAATACCTTGAGATCCAGGCAGAAAGAGTCATCATTTCGATCGCGCGAATTTCAGCGTTCCGATCTGGGTAGATTGAAGAACTTGGAAAATGATTTGGCTAATTCAAAAATTCGAAAACCCCAATCACCGGTAAAGCCGCTACACCTACCGGGCATCACGCTTGTTGGTAAACCACATGAAATTCTTGGAGTCGTTGAAAACGCCAACGAATCGGAAATCATGCGAGCGTATAAAGAGAAGATCAAGCAATTCCACCCCGATCGAATTCAGGGGCAGGCTCGTGAACAAATCCGATTTTATGAAGAAGCCTCGGCAAAACTCAATGAAGCCAAGGAACTCATGCTCACCGAATTGAAGAGAAAATAAGAACTTACTCACAATCGGCATCTGTCTTGCAAACCCAGCTGTATGACTGTTTATTCACTTCTGACTCAAGGAACTGAGATCAATGCGATCGAAGTTCAAGTTCATCTTCGTTTTCAAATTCCCAGTTTTCAAATTCTGGGGTTGGCCGG
Organism: Nitrosovibrio sp. Nv4; assembly: GCA_943327105.2. Classification (GTDB taxonomy): domain Bacteria; phylum Bdellovibrionota; class UBA1018; order UBA1018; family CAIMNF01; genus CAIMNF01. The sequence continues at coordinate 4,501 of CALPVV020000102.1, read as the reverse complement.
CCCTGAAATTCAAGAAGCCCGAGAACGCATCATTGCTGCATTTGCATCCTGTGAAATTGATTTTCCGAAGAAAAAAGTGATCGTGAATCTAGCACCATCGGATGTCAAAAAAAGCGGTACTGGCCATGACCTGGCAATGGCTGTAGGAATCCTATCAAAGACTCATACCTTAACAAGTAAACAGGATGCCAATACGAAAATCTATGCGTGGGGTTCTCTTGGCCTTGACGGTAAAGTACAACCTTGTGCAAAAGCAGCTTCACTGATCGAACTCTTGAGACGAGATCAACATCAGAAGATTTTATACCTTTCTGCTGAAGATGCCCGCGATCTTGAAGAACTGCTCGATTGGAGAAAAGAAAAAAACCTGAATGGAATTCAAAATACCGATCTTAGAATCGTTGGAACGCTCAAGGATGTAATCGAGCCGCCCATCAAACCGATTACCCTTCCAAAAAGAATGACACCTAACCCGAACCCTGAACTTCTCCCCCTTTTAGCTTATCAAGAACGCGTACTCGACATTTCAATTGTGGGCAGGCATCACAGTCTGATTCTTGGGCCAAAGGGAGTTGGAAAATCTCAAATGCTGGAATGGTATCGCTGGCTCACGCCTGAGAGCGATGCTGAAAAAACCTGGCGTAGGTTTTTATATGAAGATAGCGCTCGGACTCACGGACCGATTTCAAGGGTATTCCCGCTGCGATCGGTTCACGCACAAGTCAAACCCGCTCACTTACTGGGTACATGGGGTTCAAAAGGCTTTCGGGCAGGTGAATTATCACTCGCTCATGGGGGCATACTCATCGCCGATGAGTTTCTGGAATGGCATCGAGATGCAAAAGAATGCCTACGAGAACCCCTTCAAAATAAACGCACCACCATCACCCGTGTTCAAGGTACTACCGAAATCGCCTGCGATTTTCAATTAATCGCTACGGGAAATCTATGCCCTTGTGGAGGCCTTCCAGCTCGCTTTCGTCAACGAGGTACTGCATTCCCCTGCAAGTGCAGCCCCAATAAAGTCGAAGAATACCTACAACGCCTTTCAGGCCCGATCGCTGATCGTATCGACTTGATCAGTATTTTTCAGCAAGAGCCTGACCCCAAAAAAGTCGACTTCAGTCGAACCATCAATCGAGATGGCATCAACTTGAAGAAAAAAGAGCTGATGAAAAAACGTGTTTTTGCGATTGAACATTTCGGCGGGGTTCCAGGCGAACTCTCGGTTCGCTGGCTCGAAACCAATATGCCCGGTGACCCGCGTTTTGAAGAAGCCATAAAAGATAAGAACCTCAGCTTGCGTTCAAGGCATAAAGTGATGAGACTGGCTCGCTCAATCCAAGCAATCGATCTTAGCCCAGAACTCAAAGTTGATCATTTGATCGAAGCCATGAGCTATCGGATGCTTTCAGAAAATTAAATGGTTTATTATGGACAATTAATCGGGACACCAGTCACCCCAAAACGAGCACGCTCACTGCTACAGTTGCTGATCGGGATGGTTGTATCTTCACCATTGTAAAACCTGAAGTTTGCAATTTTTCCAGAAAAAAGATTATCCCTTTCAAGTGCATTCGATTTCCAACCAGCTCCAAGTCTGACTTCACGGGCTTTGACCGGTAAAAAATCAACAGATGACCAATCTTTATCGCCAATGTACTCACCGTTGACATAAAAATACAATCTACCGGTACTTTTTCGCCAAGAAATCGTGACATGATACCATGTTAAAAAATCGTAAGTACCCGTTGCATTCGGGTTCCAAACTTCTGGGTTGGTAATGCCAGCATGTTTTTGCGATATCGTGAATTTGAATTTACCAGGTACAGTATTATCATAATTGGCAAACAACTGAATGCCGTTTCTTACTGAATCAGATGTACTACCAGGCTCAACGATTTGGGCAATGACCCCATAACCGGTTTCTTCGATGTTGCAGGATCCATTATTTAAGTTACCATTACATGATAAGAATTTAATTGGCGGACTCGCCATATTCACCCACATGTCCATGGTAAATGACCCTAGTTCATTCGTGATCGACCCCGTATCGACATAATCATAATGAAAAGAAGTGTCATCGGAGGTATTAGGTACAGACCCATTGCCTGTATTCATCGAAAGTGCATGCGCTCCAGACTCGGTCCATCCTGAATCATTCGAAAATCTAAACCCTCTTGAAGACGAAGTATTTAAAATAGCGCTTGTACCACTAATCAAATCAAACCAAAAATTTTTCACAGTAGAGCTGTTTAAAGTATGCCCATATGTTTTCGAATCCGAAAATTCAGCATCGTAATATCGAACCAAACGATTCGTGACCAATTTACTTGAAATCACTTGAATGACAGAACATTTTTTACCGGTCTGTGAAGTGGGTGCTGCAAGCGTCGCTTGTTGGGTCCCAGTCACACATACTTCATATAAACCATAGGCTGAGGTGCTTGGTGTCCATTGAAAAATACCCGTATTTGCATCAAAAGTAACAACTCCGGGTAAACTGCTAGAGCAATCTCCTGTCGCTACATCATCTGGTGTTTGATCAGCCTTACATGAATACACCACCCCGGCAGGCTCTGTTGCAGAAAAAACGATGGTACTGGGTTGATCGGTCAACGCCATTTTACTCGGAAAAATCAATGACCCGTTGCTATCCATTACGGGGGTTTTAACTCGATAGTAAAATACACCTGTATCTAAACACTGTGAGCTGACCGTACCTTTACTGAGTTTCAAGTAAAATTGAATTTTTCCATATTTTGAGGCTGAAATTGGCAGTGAATTCAAAGAGGCATTTCCGCTAGCGTCAATCTGTCCAGGTGGAGCCGCACCCACCACAGAATTACAGAGTGCATCTTGATAAACAGTCACATCAAAACCCGGAGGGGCATTCGACAAGGTCGCCGTCGGGCTAATCGATTCACTTACTAACACATTCGGTCCGCCCGGTATGGGATTCAAAACTGACATGAAACCCGGTACGGTAAGATTGAACGATTGATTGAGTGTAGTAGTCGAAGGAAAATCAATATTGATTGAACCATTGTAAATATAATTTCCACAATTGGTGATGCCGCATGAATTCAAATCGGGGGCTGCTGGGTGGGAAGAAGAGATGAACGTATCCATGCTTTGAGATGGGTCAACAGTGGGCAATATGCACTTGCATTTTCTACTTTCGCAGCCGATCAATGATTTCTTCAAGCCATACATCAAAGAACTGCTGCTTGAATCGAAATATGCTGAACTCAAGGTGGGTAAAGTATAAATCCAATTATAGGTATTCCCCGCGCAAGCCGCCCAACCGACCGGTGGAACAAAACAAGTGGCGCTTAATTTATTTGGAAAAGTGACATACTTGCTTGAGCAATTGGCGTTAGTCGTCGTTTCACAATCAAGCTTTGTATTGTATTCACTCACTACCGCATAATTTGTGCAATCATAAACAGTGCTTGTATTGGAACTAGTGGTGGTGGTAACCGCCACTGGCTCTTCGGCTTTCATCACCATTTCACATGCATTCAGAAGTGGCATCAGTAGTGCCAGTAACGAAAGAGAATGAATGCGATGAAACCAATCGTGACTTTTCATTTATTCCACCGGGTTCCCGCAAAAACGCGTATCAGGAAAAGCCGGGTCAAGATAGGGTTCCAAATGCCCCTCATTTGCAGGTGTATCGTAATCAAGTCTTTTTGGCAGGCCACCCGGATCAAGCACCGCTCTCCCCGACTTGATTCCACAACAATTACTCATCGGTTGATCACGCCCCACCTTATTAGGGTTAGCGTGAACAGAATAAACACATGAATATGATTTCTTGGTGGTTGCATCACTCTTCAACAAATCACGAATATCAGTATCAGATGCTAAAAGCGGGAATCCTCGCGAATCAACAAATGAATCATGCTTCACGGTACGGTCACAACGGTTTTGATAGGCACTAACTGCATTCAAGGTGTTGGTAAGATAGCTCACACAAGTATTGTAATCGGCATGACTGGTACTACCCAGACTGAACTCACAAATCTTATCTGCATGCGTACTCGTGCAACCATTGAATGCGTCCAAACCAGAACCAGAACTGACATGTGAAGTAAACCATTTCACCCATGGCAGATTCGCAGCAGTTGCGCCCCAGTTCACCACGCGATCACTCATCGATGAACCCGTGATTTTCTTCTTCGCATTCAAATGCTGCCAATAAGGGTTTTGCGTCGGATAAACTTTCGAACACCAAGAAACGTTTCCACCGTTTGCAGCAGCATCACGGTAAAAATGCATCGGCGGCTCTACGTAGCGATCTGAACTTGGAACACAGGCCTTGAATGAGGCGTCTTCTACGTATTCCGGGCTCCAACGATCAACCGGAGTCATGTGCAATTCCTTCAAAAAGAATTCACGAGAACCCAAGGTGATCTTGTCTGTACGATTAAAGTAAGAAGTCAACAACCGTGCTCTGATCGGTACCCCACCCGCTTCATCATAGACAGCGATCGTT
>CALPVV020000101.1 GCA_943327105.2 Nitrosovibrio sp. Nv4 | reverse complement strand
TTTCATAGGTCACGGTATCGTCGGTTTGGCCTGATCCGCGTTTGATGGCGCGGTCAATGGCATCACGGGTAACGGAGTTCTTGCGTGCTTCGGCAAGAGCCCCACGAAGACGGAAGTTGCCATCAGGATCAGGACCGCCGAGTTTTACTGAAACGACGATTTCTTTAATGAGCTTGCTAACCAACATTCCTTTTTTGTTGGCGTTAGCAGCCCGGCCTGCGGCTTTCCACTGCGCTCCCATGATGTCTCCTTATCGGTGCTGAAAAATTGAACTAGGGACACAGGATAGCAGATTAGACTTAGAATGGCGAGGGGGGGTGGTGATCTTTAATTAAATCGATAGCCTAAGATTAGGCCCATTTCATCAAAAGTCAGGGTATTGGGGGTGCCCAAGGTCAAATTGGCCAGTCCAATTGAATATCTGAAGTCGAGAAAAATCTTTTTGAACACGGTGGTGCCAAGGGCCCCCTGAAAGCCGTAGTCGAAAGTCTTCATGTTGCTTGAGATGGTAGAAGTCGTCACTGTTCCAGATGCATCGTGACTCAAATTACCAAGTGCGAAATCAAGATAACCGCCGAGCCCCAAATTGAAGATCCAAATGTTTTTTCTAGCAAGAAGCGGAACTTGAAGCCAAGTTGTCGAGTTCGTATACGAATTGCTCATGCCATAATTTCTTTTTGTGTAGAGTAGGCCGGATTGGATAGAGAAATTACGAGGTTTGAAATCGAAATCTTTGAGAATGCCTCCACCGAAACCTAAAAGTCCTTCTGTTCTGCTGGTAACGCCTGATGTGGTTGATACGGTTTGAGCTGCATTAATCAATCCAACTATTGTTAGCCCTTCAATTTTAAACGCCAAGGCAGAGTTTTGATTGAAAATCATGATTAAAGTGAAAAGACATGCTGAAATCAAGGGCGAGAATCTCATATTCCTCTTTCAATTATGAATGATGGTTAAAAGTTTAAATGCAAATTTTGAGTTACTGATCTTGCTTCATGGCAAGCATTCTGAACACGCGGAACTGGGCAGCACCCGCGGTATACATCACTTTGCGCAAGATATCGTATTTCACGGCTTTATCGGCTTGGATGGCAAGGATTCCGTCAAATGGCAACGGATTACCGTCTTTATCTCTGGCTGGTGATTTTTGGCGAAGAGCTTCGGCCTTGTTGCGGGCTTCTTCAAGGGCACTGAAGAGCAACTTGATTCTCATGCCGTTCTCATCGGTGTCTTCCGTTTTGAGGTCGTACTTCGGCTCGTTTCCATTCAACGCATCTGCGGTTTGAACGAATTCTACGATCCGGTTTGACTCAAAAGTAATGGCCTGCGGAGTGATGATCAAATGAAGGCTGTCGGGCGGTGAGTTATCTGTTTTTGAAATGGGAAGCTTGATTCCTGGAACAGTCGAAAACGAGTTCGTGCTGGTGGAATAGCTCTTCAGTAGGAATACGAGAATGATCACCAGAATGTCCATCATCGACGTGAGCTGAAGCTCGAAGTCTTTATGGATTTTTCTGCGCCCACGTCTTGATCGAATCGATTTGCGGAATGCCATGGTTATTTGTCATCTCCCAAGAGGTTTCCGAATACGACTTCACTGAAAAGGGTTTTTGCAGGCTCATCGACGCCGGTTTCCTTGTTTTTCACAACGATGACCGGGTCTGTTTTTTCAAGGTGCTGGGAAGCATCGATCAAGCCGATGATTCGGTCGTAACTTGAGTAAGCTTTTGGCATCAACACCAACTTGGTTTCATTCGGAAACTGTTTTTTGATCTCGAGAAGAGCATCGTGCAGTTTTAGAAAGTCAGGAGTCGGGTTGCCGTCTTTATCAGTGGTATTTGGAATGGTGGTCTGGGGAATCCGGTCAAACGGACTCCAGATCAAGAGGTCATTTTCGTTTACAGTCAGGGTGAGTTGAAGCGGTGGTTCCTTCAGTTGCTGCTGGTTTTCTTCACTGCTCACCATGGGAAGCGGAGACTCGACCATGGTCAATGAAAGAAATGCCATCGTATACATCAGGAACGAGATCATCGTTACCAATGCATCGAGCATCGGTACCAGGTTCACGTTGACTTCGGAGTGGTTGGATCTTCTTCTCGAAGATGGTCGCTTTAACATTATTTTTCCGATGAGTGTTGAACTTTACGAGCGGAAAGAAGGTCGAGCAATTTCACGCTGTGTTCATCAATTTCACTGATAATTCCCTGTGCTTTTGAAGAAAGCACTGAGTGAGCAACCATGGTTGCGATCGCAACGACAAGACCGAATGCGGTCGCATACATTGCTTCAGAAATACCGGCAGAAAGAATCGCCTGGCGCTGAGCTGGGTCAGCCGCGGCAACCGCTGCGAATGATTTAATCAAACCAGAGATGGTACCCAAAAGACCAAGAAGGGTTGCGATGTTTGCAATCAATGCAAGGTAGGGAAGGTTTTTTTCTAGTTGAGGAATCACTTCCAAAGACGCGGAATCAATCGCGTTTTGAATTTGATCTTCGCTGCGTGATGCGCGCATCAAGCCTGCTTTGATTACTTTTGGAAGGGCAGCTTCTTTAGCGCCGTTACAAACGCGGATCGCACCATCCAAGTCATTTGCCAAAACATGTTTTTGAACTTCAAACATGAAAGAATTGCCGTTGATGTTCAATTTGGAGTAAAGCTTGGTGAAGCGCTCCAAGATGAAAGCAATCGATGCAGCCATAGTGATGGCGATAAGGTAGGTTGAAAAACCGCCTTCTTGTAACATATTGATGATACCCATTCCGTAGAGTCTCCTTGTGTTAAAAAATCCTTTTATATCTAAAGGATAAATAACGACCCCTAAAAGATCAAACAAGATCTATAGAAAAAAGTAGCCAAAAACGAGATAGGTGTATTGCGGTGCGAAATTAAATGTTCTTTTCGATCACCTGAACGAAGGTCGCTTTAGGCACGTTACCAACCACTTGGTCGACAACTTCGCCATTCTTCATGAAAAGAATGGTTGGAATGCCACGGATTTTAAAGCGCTGTGCAGCAGTCGGGTTTTCATCGACATTCAATTTATAAACTTTAACGCGACCTGTATATTCGTCAGCAAGCTCGTCTAGGGTAGGTGCAAGTGCTTTACATGGTCCGCACCAGACTGCCCAGAAATCAACCATGGTGAGTTCTGCATTCTTGAGTACTTCAGTATCGAGATTTAGATCAGTTGCTGTTAAAACATTTTTTGAATTCGCCATGAAAGTCTTGTACCACTATTGCAAGGAAATATCCAAATGAAACCAACTCCGCGCGACTATATTTTAGCAACGTATGATGAATCACTTGCTGCCAAAAAGGCATTTATCGACAGTAATATCGAGACCATTGTTAAAGCATGCGAGTTGATTTCGAGTGCCATGAAAAACGGTCATAAGCTGATGATCTGCGGAAACGGTGGTTCTGCCGCCGATGCCCAACACATGGCTGCTGAAATGGTTGGCCGAATGTTGATCGAGCGCAATCCGTTGCCTGCTCTTGCATTGACGACCGACACTTCCAACATCACTGCAATCGCGAATGATTATTCTTACGATGCGATTTTTGAAAAACAGGTTCAGGGGCTGGGTCAAAAGGGCGATGTTCTTTTGGCGATTTCAACTTCAGGCAATTCAAAGAACGTGATCAAAGCGGTTGAAGCTGCAAAAGCAAAGGGAATCACCACGATTTCAATGACGGGCGGTTCTGGCGGAAAATTGAAAGATTTTTGTGATCTCAATTTGAATGTCGAGCTGGGAAAGAACTCAAGCCGCATTCAGGAAACCCATATCTTCATCGTGCACTCACTTGTTGATGTGATGGATCGATTCTTCCTATGAGTCAATCCCATTACGCTTCTTCACAAAAACGCCTCATGGCAAAATTCATCGATCTGGCGATCGTGATTTTTTTAGGCAGATTGCCACTGGGTAGTGGTGGTGCTGTTCTTGGTTTTTTGTATTCGATTCTTGCTGATTCCATGGCTTTTAAAAAAGTACAGGGGCAAAGCATTGGCAAACGGGTGCTGAATATCCGGGTTGCATCCGGTCACGGAAATCAGTCCCGTATCGCGCGCATGAAAACATCAGTGATTCGAAATGCGCCTGTGGGGATCGTCACGTTTTTCATGATCATCCCGATTCCCGGTTGGTTTTTAAGCCTTTTATTGGGCATTCCTCTTTTCCTGATCGAGCTCAGCCTCATGATCCGTGCTGAACGTCATCAGCGTCTCGGCGATGTCATGGCCGAGAGTGTAGTTTTAGATTGCGAGTAATATGAAAAATTCTGCGGCTTCCTATCGTGTCCTCTACATGGTCGACATCAGTTCGTTCATTTTCCGTGCTTACTATGCCATTCGCGAAATGACGGCACCTGATGGAACCCCGGTAAACGCTGTTTATGGTGTGGCGTCCATGCTCGGTAAATTGATCGATGAAGTGAATCCTGAGCATCTGGTGGTGGTCTATGATTCCAAAGAGCCTTCTTTTCGTAAGCAAATGTACGAAGAATACAAGGCAAACCGTTCGGCACCGCCTGAAACATTGCTTCCCCAGTTTGACCTGATTGAAGAAATGATCAGTTACATGGGCATTCATTCTTTCCGTAAAAGCGGAGTAGAAGCTGATGACCTGATTGCCACACTCAATAAACAATGGGTTAACGAAGGCAAGAAAAACGGAAACAAGAACCGGGTGGTCATCGTCACCGGTGATAAAGATTTGATGGCATTGGTAAGTGCCGACACCCAGCTTTGGGATACCATGAAGGAACAGCACTTCACGGAACATGAAGTGATCGAAAAGTTTGGTGTGAAGCCTTCCCAGATTCGCGACTACCTCGCCATCGTGGGTGATTCATCCGACAACATTCCAGGAATCACTGGAATCGGTCCAAAGGGCGCGGAAGTCTTGTTGAAAGAGTACGGCACGCTTGAGGCGATCATCGAAGCCGCAAAACAGGGTAAAATCAAAGGCAAAAAGTGTGAAGTCATTGCCGAATCGGAAAAGGCCGCAAAGCTTTCACAAGAACTCGCCACTTTGCATGACAATATTGAAATCAATTTTTCAGAAGATGCGCTTTCTTATCAGCCGCAAGTGAAAAGTGAATTGTTGAAGTTCTTTGAAAAATACAATTTGAAGAGTTTGTACGCTCGTTATGCAAGCCGACAAAAAGTCGAGCAATTGCCCAGCACCGATGAGTTTTCATTCGATGCTGATGAAAACACTTCAGCAACCAAAAAATCAGCGCCGAAGGCGGCTCCTGCCGCAAGTGTTGTACCGACAGCACCGATGGCGAGTGCATCTGAGTTTGATACTCCGGCAGCGGTTCGCCCTGGTTTTACCACCATCAGTGATCTTGCATCGCTGAAGACTCTGGTGAGTGAAATTGAAAAAACCGGCTTGATCGCATTCGATACCGAAACAACTTCACTTGATCCGCGACACGCAAAATTGGTGGGCATGGCCATTTCAACTGGTGCCGAAAATGGTTACTATATTCCGGTGGGGCATGAAATGCGTCTCGATTCACCGGTTCATCAGCTAACTCAAGAAGAAGCGTTTGAACTGTTAAAGCCTGTTTTGGAATCACCGAAGATTTTGAAAGTCGGACAGAACCTCAAATACGATTACCGTGTCATGCACAATCAAGGTGTATGTATGCAAGGCATTCACGGCGATACGATGATCAGTGCTCATTTGGTTGATTCCAGTGGTCGTCATAATCTCGATGATCTTTCCCAGAAATACCTGCACTACAAAACCATCGCGTATGAAGAAGTAGCGGGTAAGGGTGTGAACCAGGTTACGTTTGATCAGGTTTCGATTGAAGCAGCCACCAATTATTCTGCTGAAGATGCTTGGTGCACCATGATGCTCTGGAAGATTTTGGAACCACGACTGATTACTCAAGGCGCTGAACCGTTGTTCCGTGATGTCGATTTGCCAATGGTTGAAGTGGTTTCACGCATGGAAGAAGCAGGAATCAAGGTCGATGTGCCATTTTTGCAAAAACTTGATCAGCAATTTGAAAAAGAACTTCACGAGATCGAAAAAAAGGTTCGGGCTTTCAGTGCCAACGTCACACTCAATCTCAATTCACCGAAACAATTGGCAGTCTTCCTGTTTGAAGAATTGAAGTTGCCTGCTCAGGGTAAAACCAAAACCGGTTACTCAACCGATGCATCTGTGCTGGAAGCATTGGCTTCGATGCATGAAGCACCAAAACTTTTGCTTGAGCATCGCGAGATTTCCAAATTACGCGGCACTTATGTTCAACCGCTTCAAACGTTACGTGATGCCAAAGATTCTCGGGTTCGTACCAACTTCAACCTTACGGGCGCTGCAACCGGGCGTTTGTCGAGTTCTGATCCGAACTTGCAGAATATTCCCACGCGTTCCAAGCGTGGTCAGTTGATTCGCGAAGCGTTCATCGCTGAAAATGGAAATGTATTATTGTCTGCCGATTATTCTCAAGTCGAACTCCGTATTCTTGCCCACTTGAGCGGTGATCAGAATCTCATCGATTCTTTTGTGAAAGACGAAGACGTTCACCGTCGCACGGCAAGCGAGATCTTTCATGTGAAGCCTGAAGAAGTGACTGATGAGCAGCGAGCGGGGGCAAAAGCGATCAACTTCGGTTTGATGTACGGCAAAGGGCCGTTCGCTTTGGCTGAAGAACTGCACATCACGCGTACGGAAGCGAAGCGCATGATCGATCAGTATTTCACGCGTTATTCACGGGTGAAGGAATTTCTCGACGGTCAGATTCAACTTGCCCATGAGCAAGGTTTTGTTTCGACGTTACTGGGGCGCAAAAGAATGTTGCCTGAAATCAATTCTAAGAATCACATGATGAAGGCCAATGCCGAGCG
>CALPVV020000100.1 GCA_943327105.2 Nitrosovibrio sp. Nv4 | reverse complement strand
ATTTACGTTTTGGAACTGGCATTCAAGAAGCACCAACCCTGATCATCAGCTCATATCTCACCCACTTGGTCGGAGGCTCAGCGGGACGAGAAGGCGCCATCATTCACCTGGCCCGCATTACTTCAACTGCAACCGGAAAGTTCTTTCAATTTGAAGAACGAAAAATCAAGAAACTGATTATTGCATCAATTGGTTCAGGTTTTGGAGCAGCCCTTGGTGCCCCATTCGCTGGCTTTATTTTTGGTTTTGAAGTGAATCGCCAGCCATTCTTCAGATTCAAGACATTGCTGCACTCAGCAATTGCGGCTGTCGTAGCCCAATTCATCATTCGCTTTAGTAAGGTGACTCACTTCGCGCTACCCTCGTTTCAAGTGCCAGATTTTGCGATCAACGCATTTGTATTCATCACCATGGCCGGAGTTGTTTTCGGTTTCACGACCGTGCTGTATCACCAATTCAAAAAATACTATGAAAGTAGATTGGCACAACATTCCCCACTTTTTGCAGGCTTCATCGGTGGTGGCACCCTGTTCACACTCTATTGCGTATTTAACCTGAAAAACTTTCAAGGCCTGGGCGAAGCAGGCATCATTCAAGCTCAACTTCAAACCATGCCGCTTTCAACGGCCTTTCATAAATTATTACTCACGGTCATTACATTAGGTTCAGGGTTTCAAGGTGGCGAGTTTTTTCCACTTGCGTTCATCGGCAGCTCGATTGGCAGTTCATTCGGTTTCATCAATGCATCGTATGCGCAATTGGCTTCATCAATCGGATTTGCCGCCATCTACGGCGCCGCAACCAAAACACCTATTGCAAGCATCTTTTTGTTAGCCGAGATTTTTGGCTGGAAAATCATCCCTTATGCGGCCTGTGCTATTTTCATGGCCGACCGAATTCACAACCGGTTGAGCTTTAAATCCGGTCAAGATTCGTAATCACTTTATTCAGTGATTGACCATTCATCGAACGAACATGAATTAAGGTATCAGTCTGTGGGAACGCGGAAAGTTCTATAGTCTTGGAGAATGATTTTGTGATCGCCTTACAGCCTGAACGCGCGACTTTCACCAATGGCAAAACTTCGAGTACATCATTCGACTTATAAGAAATCTGCACCGACTCAAGATCAAGGCAAGAATTCGTAAAATAGCCACTCACTGTCAAAAGCGGATTCAAGGAAGAGTTCTTCACTGAAAAACTCACGGAAGTCACAGGTGCATAAAAACGTTCGTCGGAAGTACCGCTTGTGCTTGCAACGGCATTACTGATCGGAAGCACTGCTTTTTTCTCGTAGGTGCCATCTTCAGTCAACGCCAACACATCGTAATTACCCGAAGGGAGTGCCCCAAGATCAATTACTTTTGAATAAGGAATATACATTTCAAGGTCTGCGCAATCACCGTTCACCAATACGGATTGCTGAATGGTGATTTTTTTCGAAATGAGATCAACCTGATGTTCCGTTGCGCCAACCTTCATGCAAAAACCAGTGAATGCACCAGCAACTACCAATTGGGCATTATCATTCGAATCAAAGCTTTTCGGCGTAAACACCGATTGAGGTTTCATCACCACTGTCTTCAATTGAGCTTGTGCTGAGTTGGCGCCAATCATTACCGGCAAAATGAACAATGAACGAATGATGGATTTTTTCATGAGTGATCTCCTTAAAAGCGGTGCTTTACAGGGGCTTTATACACCTTTAGCACAACAAACGCCAAGAGATTCATCTTATGAAATACAGTGATTTTCCTTTAAAAAAGCTTTAGTTATTCAAGGTGTTTATCAATTTACTTGATAACGAATACCATTAGCAGAAAACTCGATCGAGCCTGGCTCCAGCTCTTTCACTTCATTGCCCGTATAAAATTTTCCGTACTCAACCAAGCCACTGCTGACCGATTGCTGAAACTTCTCAGTGGTAAGAAATTTTTTCATCGATTTAGCAAGCAACATCATGCACAGATCTTTTGTCTTTCTCAGAATAAAGGCACTGCGAAGAATCCCGCTACCTTTCAAGCTTCCTTCAAATGCCGTTCTCAACAATACCAATTCTTGCGTGCCATCGGGGCGGGTTCCCCATGCCACTTTTGCTTTAAGAGTGACATCTTCAAAACTGATGGAACCAAGACGACTTCGAACTGCACGAGCGCGATCTTCTACCGGAACACGCAACTCAAATGATCCATCTTGAAATCTAAGTTCAGGCGAGTTGGCCTTGAGATGATCTAATTCAAGATCAACAATGTCGGCGATCACTGTCAAATCAAGCGGTGTTTCAGAGGCTTCAACGCCCAAATAATGAATCGATGGCGCCGGTTGATAAATAGCCTTCCTGCCATGAAGCTCAATTGAATTCAACTCAGGCCTCAACAAGATCATGATTGCCGAAAGTTCTTTACTCGTGAACTCGACCGATTGAGAAGCTAGAGCATTTGCAGAAAAGAAAACAGAAAGTAAAAATAGAATTGATTTAACCACATGCACCTCCGTATGCATGTTTCTTTTCGACTTTTTGCAGCCAATTATTGAGATTTAAAGCTCACTCTTGTTTTCAAGCGCCAATTTACGCATCATGAAAAAATGAGCTATTCCCTGAATAAGACTTTGATTGCGGTTCTTGCATCAACCCTGCTTTTCAATTCCTTGATCGCGAGTGCGATACCAGAAAAAAACTATCAACAGACTTATCAAGCCGTAATCACGCCATTCTTTCAATCAGGCAAACCATTCCGGTTCAAGAGCCATGACGATAAATATCTTCTCAGCGCCATCCGTTTTACCCATCCGAACCCAAAAGGCATCGTCGTTGTACTACCGGGTATGTCAGAACCTTGGCTTAAATATCTCGAGGTTTTTCATGAATTGCATTCAAATGGTTACAGCGTATTTTCATACGATCACCGAGGCCAAGGACTCTCGCCCCATCTGAACCCTAAATACAAACAGGCGCTTTATGTTGATTCATTCGATGACTACACCAAAGACCTGAATTCATTTTTGACATCGATCACCAGTACGCCTGAAAAACAAAATCAACCGATGTTTCTCGTTGCTCACTCAATGGGGGCCGGAATTGCTTTCGATTACCTCACCCGTTTCAAGTCACCATTTACTGGCGTTGCGTTCAGTGCTCCCATGTTTGATATTGCGACCAAACCTGTTCCACGAAAAATTACGCAAATATACTCCGATTTATCAGTTTTATTGAATTGGGGCGAACACTACCCTATTGGCCAAGGTGATGATGACTGCAATCACTCTTTTTCCGAAACCAAAGTTACCAGTAGTTTGGCAAGATGGCAGATGGCCAACCTGATCTGTCACGATCACCCTGAAAGCGTCATTGGTGGCCCTTCTATTCAATGGGTGAAAGAAGCTCTCGATCAAGCCGATCGCATCACTCGATTCAGAAAATCGCCCATGATTGAAACCCAGCTTCTTAATTTATTGATCATTCAGGCTGGCATCGAGCATTTCGTGATCAATGAAGCTCAAGAAGAAATTTGTTCAAAAATGCATCGTTGTAAATTGGTGAAGCTTCCCGATTCTCGCCATGAAATCCTCATGGAACGTGACTCAATCAGGGCCCCTGCACTGAAAATGATTCTCGATCACTTCGAAAAATAAAAAAGGCAGGAAACGTTATAAAAACCGATTCCTGCCCTACATCTAAAAACGAATACGACATGGTAATAACCAGCGCGGTCGTCTTTGATGTCCAGTTGATGAAAGCATCGAAGCTACTCCGCGCTTCATCAACCACGATTCATATAAGTGCAATCAGCAGGCCAATTGCCAGCTTCGATATCATTCAATTGAATCAACACTGGTTCGTTCTTGCCTCACCATGAGTGGCACTTTGGTACAAAAAAAAACCCCGATGGAAGTTCCACCGGGGCTTTTAATATTGAGAAGTTGCTAGACTCTTTCTTTACTGCAAGCTCATTATTTTAATGCGGCCAGCATAGGAAAGTAGTCAGGCACCCTATTGGCCTAATCGTCTTTTTTCAAAGAGTTCTTGAGCTTGTCGCCAAGAAGGTCACCCATAGAGGTCTTCTTGTTTTTGTCGCCCATGTAGCTCTCATAGTTCGCGCGCTCTTCAGAACGTGCAGATTGCTTGATTGACAAGCTGATGCGGCGTTCTTTTGGCTCGATAGAGAGAATCTCAGCGCGTACTTTGTCGCCAAGTTTCACGATGTCGCCTACTTTTTCTACGCGTTGTTCAGAAAGTTCTGAAACGTAGATGAGACCTTCAACACCTTCTTCGATTTCGATGAACGCACCGAAGTCAGTGATTTTGGTCACGAGACCATCCACAGATTGACCTGGACGGTAGCGAGACTTGATGTTTTCCCAAGGATCACGCTCAAGTTGTTTGATACCCAAGCTGAATTTCTCAGCTTGTTTGTCGATACCAAGAACAACAGCTTTGATCTTGTCGCCTTTTTTGTATTTTTCAGCTGGGTTAGCCACTTTCTTGTTCCAGCTGATGTCTGAAACGTGAACGAGACCGTCGATGCCCATGCCTACGTCTACGAACATACCGAAGTCAGTGATAGACTTAACTTCAGCTTCGTCAACGATAGTGCCCACTGGGTATTTCAATTCAAGAGCATCCCAAGGATTGTCTTGAAGTTGTTTCATACCAAGGCTGATGCGCTTGTTGCGAGTGTCAACTTCGAGAACTTTACATTCTACAACGTCGCCCACTTTAACGAACTTGCTAGGGTTCTTCACGCGCTCAGTCCATGACATTTCAGAAACGTGAATGAGACCTTCAACGCCGTCGTCGAGTTCAACGAATGCGCCGTAGTCTTTAAGGCTAACGATCTTGCCTTTAACAATTTTACCAACTGGGAATTTGTATTCCGCTTCTTCCCATGGATTTGGAGATACTTGTTTCAAGCCGAGAGATACGCGCTCTTTTTCGCGGTCGTATTTCAAGATTTTCACTTTCACTTCGTCGCCCACTTGGAACAATTCGCTTGGGTGCTTGATGCGGCCCCAGCTCATATCAGTGATGTGGAGCAATCCGTCCATACCACCGAGGTCGATGAATGCGCCGTACTCAGTGATGTTTTTCACTGTACCGGCAACAACCATACCCTCTTGCATTTGAGAGAGAGTTTCAGCGCGGAGTGATTCGCGCTCAGCAGCAACAACAGCTTTACGAGAAAGAACGATGTTTCCGCGTTTTTTGTTGAACTTCAAGATCTTGAACTTCATGCGCTGACCGATGAACTTATCAAGGTTTTTAACAACCTTGTTATCGATCTGAGAGCCTGGAAGGAATGCCTTCACGCCGATATCAACGGAAAGTCCGCCTTTAACCTTAGTGAGAACCACACCTTCAACAAGTTGATCTTCTTCACACGCAGCAGAGATTTCATCCCATGCTTTGATGATTTCAGCGCGGTCTTTAGAAAGATGAATTACGCCGTTTTCGATTTCGAGACGTTCAACGTATACAGAGAGCAAATCGCCCACTTTAACGTTGGCAGCACCGGTCGCATCTTTGAACTCATGAAGAGGAATGATCCCTTCGCATTTGAAGCCGATGTCTACGGTCACGAACTCAGGATTCGTAGCGATGACTTTACCGTCGATCACTGCACCTTCTTGAATTTCGTTATTTTTTTGAGCAGTTTCGAAGAGTTCTGTAAAGTCTTCGTCTTTCTTCATTTTTGATTCTACGAGTTCACCTTGAACATCGCTGAATTCGCTCATCCAGCTTGTGTTAGCAAGAAGAGCCTTTTTTGCTGCTTTCGCAGCGAGAGCTTTAGCTTTTTCAGCCGTAGCTTCTGTATTAGTGGTTTTAGCCATTTGTTTTGATTGTCCTAACGGAAAGATCCCGGAACCCCCGAAACGCAAAGCATTTAAATTGGGAATTCTCGGAAGTCAGGTATTACCCGACTCAAGAGGTATAAAATATCACCCCCACCAAGTCAAAGAAAAAACCCCGATTGGAGGCTCCAACCGGGGTTTTCGATAAGTTTTTTAATGATCTGAATTTAGTAAGGCCAGCCAAGACCGAGGTTGAAACCCGCATTGAGGTTCAAACCACCACCCAAGCCACCCATTCCGTTACCGTACATGGAATAAGGATTGTACATCGAGTACTGGTTGCCCATGCCGTAGTAAGGACTCATGCCCATGCCGCCCATGCCGTAAAGCCCAGCTGCATTGCCACCGCCGTACATCATCGCATTCTGAAGCGACTGCTGCTGAAGAGCGGTTTGTTGCATTTGCAACATGCTGTTGTTCATCTGGTTTTGAAGGCCCATTTGGTTAGACATATTCATGTATGGGTTCATACCCATGCCACCCATACCGCCCATGCCTGGCATTCCCATACCGCCCATCATGCCCATGTTCATGTATGGGTTCATACCCATACCGCCCATACCGCCCATACCGCCCATACCGCCCATTCCTGGGTAATACATTCCACCGGCAAAACCAGGGAATCCCATACCACCCATGCCGCCCATGCCTGGCATTCCCATACCGCCCATGCCGTATGGGTTCATGCCCATACCACCTAGACCAAGGTTGAGACCTGCACTTAGGCCGAGACCAGGCATACCCATGCCCATGCCGTATGGATTCATACCCATTCCGCCCATGCCCATACCGTATGGATTCATACCCATACCCATACCCATGCCCATTCCTGGCATTCCCATACCGCCCATACCCATGCCCATGCCGAATGGATTCATTCCCATTCCGCCCATGCCCATGCCACCCATCATCGGGTTGAAGCCACCGCCCATACCCATCATGCCGCCGCAGCTAGGTCCCATCGGAGGCTGTCCAACTTGCTGAGCAAGATTGATTTGATCAGCGTACATTGCAGTACAAGCGTTCAAACCTCTGTTGTACATCCAGGCATTCATCAAACCACCTGCAAGTGGATTCAAAACTCCACCCACTGCGCCGATGATTTGTGCGGCTTTACTCATGCCGCAGTTACCGTAGATCACGCACATTCCGCCATCGCCACCTGCAGCCGCACGAGCAGCACATTCCGGACAATAAGCATTTCTTGATTTCAAGCGTGCTTCAATATCAGCCATCGCGCCGGGACAGCTGTCCAAAGCGATTTCAAGACAACGAGAACTGCAGCTATCCCACTTCGAAGAAGCCGCATCTCT
>CALPVV020000099.1 GCA_943327105.2 Nitrosovibrio sp. Nv4 | reverse complement strand
ACTATGGTGATCACGATCGCCAGGTTTTCGATCTCTGGCTGCCAAAACAAAAGAGAAACAAAAAAGCCCCATTGGTGATTTTCATTCATGGTGGCGGCTGGAGCGTTGGAAGCAAAGATGAGTTCCGTAAACAGCAAAAGTTAATCCGCAAATACAATCGCGAAGGCATCGCAGTTGCTGCCATCAATTATCGCTTCTTGAAACATGCTCCTTTGCAAACCATCATGCGTGAAGATATCGCAGGCTTTGTCCAATTCATGCGTTACCATGCAAACTTCTACAACATCGACCCAACCTTGATCATGCCTTATGGCGTGAGCGCAGGGGGTAGCGCCAGCCTCTGGCTTGCAACCCATGATGATATTGCTGACCCGAACGCAGAAGACCCGATCAAAAGAATGTCTTCACGCGTAACGGCGGCCGGACATGTGAATGCTCAGGTTTCTTACGATTATTTTGTCTGGTACCAGTTTTTTGGCAAGGAAATCACCGATCATTTCATGAAAGATCAGGTCTGGTCCCGTTATCACTTTGATTCTTTCGAAGATCTTCAAACTGAACGTGGTAAAGCCGTGCGCAAGGACCTCGACATGTTCGGCAACATGGATGCCGGTGATGCACCGATTTTATTCTGGAGCAGCCTGGATGATGATCCGACCCGTGATGCCAATCATTTCATTCACTCCCCCAATCACGCCAGGTTGCTGAGTGATCGGGCTCACACCGTGGGCTTGAACGCTGAAACTTACGTTCGTGCAGATGGCACCATCTTGAAAGACCCGCACAAAACCTTATTTGATTATTTCACGCGCAAAATCGACGAAATCAAAGACGGTAAAGTGGCTTTTTCACCCGAATCTTTTTTCAAAAAAGCCGGTTTTCAACCAACGTACACCTTTCATCATTATCGAAGTTACCGGATTTCAGGGGCGGAATTGAAAAAAAGATTGTATGCGCATGCACAGCATCGCCGCAAACACCATCACAACCAGCATGGTCATCACAAAGAACATGAACACATTCATGACGACAGCGTTTTTGTTTCTAAAACACGGAATAAAGAAGATAAGGTTGACTTCGCTTCAAAAATGAACTGATTCGGTCATCGACCTGAATAGTAACTTCTGACCATGGGCTTGCATTGCGGATCGAATTCAAAAACCGCTCACTACCATAGTAATTGACGGCAAACTTTGAAAACTTAAGTGTTTCAGAATAGCGGGAAGACAGAAACGAAGAAATAGCAAAGGTGACTTCGTCGGTTCTCAGCTCTTCATACCCTTCACTCAATTCGATCAAAACACCATTCACCTTTTGGCCGAGATAGACATCTCTTGAAGCGGTAAATGAATAGGGCAAAAAAGTAAGTCCCTTGAAGCCCATCGCATTCAGCTCGGTCGCCAAAACTTGCGATTCGGCAACACTGATCCAAGGCGCGGCAATCACCTTGAATGCAAGTTCATTGGTCTGCCCTCGCCCCACCGACAGGTTGAAATGTTCAAGGCTTCCCCAAAGTGCATATAAAAAAACCTGTTCACGCGTTAGAATTGCAGGAGAAGACGGCTTCCATGGTCGATCGGAATGAGCGATCACGGGCTCTCGATGCCAATCCTTCACAGGAATGATGGTCAGTTTCGCAGGTATTTTTTTCTCTTCCACGTAAAACCGAGCCAACTCCCCCAAAGTAAGACCATGCCTTGTCGGCACGGTAAAATAAGAAATGAATGCACCTTCAAGAGCAGCATCCAAGGTTTCTCCTTCCACTTTCAATCCTCCCAATGGGTTGGGACGATCAAGAATCATCACTTCTTTTTGAAGACTTGCTGCTACTTTGATGAATTCGGCAATGGTCGAGAAATAGGTATAGTAACGAACCCCCACGTCCTGCAGGTCGATGATCACCAGATCGATATCTTTCAGGTCAGCCGGATTCGGTGCACGCGTGCGTTCTTTATAAAGTGAGAAAACAGGCAACCCGGTTTGATCATCCACTCCGTCTTTGACCCAACCGTCATTGAGTGAACGCAGCCCATGTTCGGGAACAAAAATTTTCTTCAAGCTGAAGCGACGATTCAAAAGGTCAATGAGATGAGAACCATTACGGTCTACCGACGCTGCATGTGCAAGCACTGCGATGTTTCGGTTTTGCAGCTGGGCCTCGAACGCAGGTTCAGAGATACGATCGATTCCATAATCGTAAGAAAACGCAGGCGTGATGAATGCAATGAGAAGGCTAAGAATGCCCATTGATAGCGACATACCAAACATAACGCGCAGTGAAAAGCGTTTAATTTCCGAGAAAAAGAATCACCCTGCTGTTGACTCAAGATGCTGATCTTTAAGGTGTTCTACAACCCATCTCACCAGTTCCTCAATGCTGCCGCTAAATAAGGTTGCGCCGTCGATCGGTGGCGTGGTCGAACGAATCACAAACCCTCCTACAATCACGTAAGGGCGAGGACCTTTAGACTCATTGAAAAGCCGAGCAACCTCTTCAACTTCAGCCAACTGGTTTTCCATTGAGACCGAAAGACCAACAACTTTTACATTCAATTGCTTTGCATAGGCAACAAGCTGATCGGGTGGCAAGCCGGGATAAAGCGACTCTACCGATACTCCTGCTTTTTTCAAGTGCAGCTCCAACAGTGAAATACCAAACTCATGAAAGTTTCCATTGGCACAAGCCAATAAGACTTCGGTATTTTGTTTTTCGGGAATATTGGCTAACAATTCCATGCGAATGTCACGAATCAATTCCTTGATCATCATTGAAAACTTATGTTCTTGAACCGCCGGAATTTTGCCCTCTTGATACATCTTTCCGATTTCATACAAAAGTGGCTGCATCACACCCGCCAGAAGATCTGCCGCATTGATGTTCAGTCGATTGGCTTCGGCCATGATTTTTGATTTATCAAATTTCTGAAGTGAAAGAATGGATGACTGGAGTTCATTGAAAAAAAGCTTGATCGGCATCACGCCTTCCAACTCTTGCTGCGTAATGGTCCGAACCTTGGGGCGACATTTCGCGCATACTCCATGAGTAAGCGTAAAATTATCTCTTGGCTCCGACTCGCCCATAAACGACTGACAATAACTACACCACCTGAACATCAGATCCCCTTTCAGAACGTATCGGTTTCTTTACCTTCAAAGTTGAACCGCAATCAAGAATAATTGTGGTATATCCTCATGAAATGATTGTATTTTCCCTAAAGAATCATTAAAGATTTATTCATGAAGATCGAAGACCTTTATCAAAAAGTAAGTGAATTTGAGGATGAACTCCGTCCAAACCTCACTGTTTTGTCCAATTGCAAAAAAGGATGTTCACAATGCTGCCATACCGACATCAGCGTTTTTGGGGTTGAGGCTAAGAACATCCGCAACTGGTTTCAAGGTCTGAACGAAAATGAACGCTCAGAAATCAGGAACCGTTGGAACCAAAAAAAAGCCATCAATGCCTGTGCGTTTTTAAGAAGTGATGCGTGCACGATTTACGAGGCAAGGCCCCTCATCTGCAGAACGCAAGGTCTTGCTCTGCAATTCAAGGAAGACTTGAAAACATATATCGACATTTGCCCTTTGAATGAATCCATGCTGGAAACAGCCAATGAACGCGAAATCATGAACCTTGATTTACTGAACCAGGTTCTCTCTGAAATAGAACGGATGGATGCGACAGGCACACCAAGAGATCGAATGAGACTGGAAGACCTTCAAATATTACTGGACAGTAACGCTAATGTTATTATATAAGCTTTGTTTATAAATTATTAATTCGGGATAAACAGGGAGAACTTATGAAATTATTAGCTATTTTGACCACACTCGCACCTACACTCGCTCTTGCAGGAACCACCAACCTTCCAGAACTAACTCGTGAAGGCCAAGAACTCTGCTACGTTAGAGCGTATTCAAAAGATCATCTTACTAAACACCCGAACCAAAAAATCAAAGGTGCTGCCGTATCACTGACTAAAACAGCTGATTCCGTTTATGCCACCGTTGAAGTTCGCACCCTTGATAACAAAACCATGTTCAATGCAGGCGGAGTCTTGAACGCCGGTGGAACACGATCCCTCAGTAAAATTAAAAATGTCAAAACCGTTGCTGCACAAATGGATTCAGACGGCGGAAGATTCCTGCTCACCCAACTAGCTGAAGAGAACAACGTGGCTCTCAAAGTTCAAGGCTCACTTTACCTTGCTGAAGCGAATTGCACGAACGACTCAAGCATCACCGATGAAAGCAAACCTTACGACAGCATGCTGATCGAAGCCGGTCAGGAAGATTCAATCATGGTTCTTGAAAGAAAAACCGCAAACGGCTCCGCTTCAAAAACCTGTTCTCAAATTCTTGATCAACAGGTCTACCTCAACAACTGAACTGTCACTGCGACGACAAAAAAGTGTCGCTTTAGCCTGATTTTAAAGGCCTTTGTGTAAACCGCTTGATCATTGATCCATCGCATGATGCAATGAATACATGAGCGACACCAAAGGTAAAATCAGGATGATTTCCGTGGATTCTCAACCGATGTTTCGAAGTGGCTTGCGAGTATCACTCGCAGCCCACTTCCCCGAACTGATTCTGGTCGGTGAAGCCGGCAGTGTTCAAGAAGCGAAAACGCTGATCGAAGCGGTAAACCCCGATCTTATCTTGCTTGATCTTGATTTGAACCAGGAATCAGGCCTGAACCTGTTAACCACACTTCCGGCAACCGACAAGCCGGTAAAGATTGTTGCCGTGACACAAACCGATGATTCAGAAATCATTCATTATGCCCAACAGCTTGGGGTAAAAAGTTTTGTGAAAAAAACAGGAACCATCCAGGAAATCATCAGCGCAATCAAGATCACCATTCAAAAAGATGCCGACTCTGATGAGTCATTCAATGACCTTGAAGCAAACATCCTGACCAGTGTCGGTTCAGAAGAAAACTAAATCGAACCCACACTGTAATTCAAACCTTTGCCCTGCATACAACTTTCAATATTGCCGGTTGGATCAGCAAGGCAAGCCGCAAACTCACCCATATTCACACTGTCAACCAGTGCCAATCCGTTAAACTCTACATTGCTGATCACTGCCGATGAGCCCGTACCGGCTATCGTACCGCATAGTTTTAAAAAACGGGTTTCTACGGGCAGTGAGGAATTCAATACGATCGGTGTAATGCCTGCCGCACTGACCTTCACCGGAAATACGCACTTCTTATAAATCTTGAAATCAGCGCTGAAAATCTTGATCGATGTGGTTACAGCACTCGAGTCTACCTTGCATGCATGAAAACGGGATGAATCATCCGATGGTGATAACGATGACGTCACATTCGGAGTGGATGAACAATCGCGTGCCATTGCCTGATACTGATCAGCCGAATAACTTGCCTGCTGATTGTAGATGGCATAGTTAAACGCCTCATCAGCGGCATTACCACATGCAGAAAGCAAAAACAGAACGGATAAAAGCGATGTGATTTTGAAACTGATTTTCAACACGGGTTCATTTCCTTCGGCATCCATAGAGCAAAAGAAATACCACCCCTACTGGCCTATAAGGGCAATAGAGGTCATTTCGGTGTCTAATGATTAGACAGGTGTTGTTTAAATCTTAAACGGCTTAACCTCAGTAAGGACGACCCAATTCAACCGAATACTTCCCAGGCGCATAAGCGGCCATCCTTGCGGTATGGAGGGCCTCGTATTTAGCCTGGCCATTGTGGGCGCTGGCAAACGGGAAAATAGCAATGCCACCACGAGGGGTAAACTCACCGACCACTTCCAGATAGCGGGGCTTTAGAAGCGATACGAGGTCATTACAGATCTTCTGAACACAGTCTTCGTGGAAATCACCATGATTTCTGAAACTGAAGAGGTAAAGCTTCAACGCTTTTGATTCAACCATCTTGTCATCGGCAATGTAGTTGATGAAGATTTTTGCAAAATCAGGTTGTGAGGTGATCGGACAAAGAGAGGTGAACTCGGTACAAACAAAGGTCACCCACTGATCGTGTGCGGGATTCTTGTTCGGGAAAGATTCAAGAAGGTTCGGGTTATAAGAAAAATCATACTCTGTTTTCTTGTTGCCCAAATGAGAAACGCCATCAAGTTCGCTGCCTGTTCTTCCGCTCATATTCAAAGCCTCTTTCTTTCGGGCCAAAAATACCCCATCAAGAAGGCAACTTCAAACCTTATTTTGGAGGCTTAAATCCGCAGACAGACTCTACACTCACTCGGTAGGGTCTGACCGTTTCCAAATTCGGGAAGCCTCCAGCAAACGAAGTGCAAAAAACCGTCTTCAAATCACCGGCAAGACACTTCTCGACCGGCTCGGAATCGTTCTGAAGACAAGCATGAATCGAAGGAAAGTAAGTCGAGTCACGCAGGTGCCTGAAAACCTCGGCCGCGTTTTGATGTTCGCCCATTTTTTCATAGATCACCCAAGAGTGATACAAGGCAAGAGACCAGAAAATCCCCGCCCTACTCGATACCATGGCCGACTCTTTAGGGATTTTTTGATAAACACCATGCAAGACTTTTATCGCATCAAGATGTTTTCCCTCGGAATCAAGTTCGGCTGCCTGGGTAAAATCAAGAAACGGATGCGCCCCACCGGCAACTTCCTTTTCATAAATCCTCATATTACTTTCGCTCGAATAATGTAAAAAGCCATGAGCACATGAAGAAACCAACAAGATAATCGCGACAGGATAATATAAGATTTTTTTGCGAACCAATAAAGGCGTCATCCATACCATGAAACAAAGGGTTCCCAGGTAAACACGCGAGAGATAATACCAGTCACTGCGAGGTAACGCAGATAAACCGATAGTGACCCCAAGGAAAAAAACAAATGCCCAAAAAACCTTAACCGGTATTTCGGTCGTTTCTTTTTTCTTTCTGAAATAGAAATAACTCAAACTCAAGATAACCACACCGGTAATGATCAAAAATGAAAATCTCATCACCGTCACCGATGGCTCTTTCAGAATCTCCCACCATCGATACCAATTACCGTAAAAAGAAGCCTTCCAAGGCAGCACCAAGGCCTCGACATAACTCCATACAGCGTCCATTTGCAAAAATATCCAACTCCCTTGTGGATAAGATGTCAAATTTCCAGATGCAGTGACCGCAACCTGATTAAATGGGCTTTCATAAGGAACAACGTAATGAATAATCCCGGTAACGAAACGAGCAAAAAGCAAAGAGATCAGAACCAGACCTGCGATCACTTTCCGATAACCATCGATAAAAGCTTTTCGATTTT
>CALPVV020000098.1 GCA_943327105.2 Nitrosovibrio sp. Nv4 | reverse complement strand
TGATCCAGGAATTAAAAAAGCGATGTAGTTTTTCGTCCCGACCACCGTTTTTAAACTGAGGCTGAAGATCATCAAAAATCATGAATGGGGTCAGGCGAACCTGAACCGACTTCTGCACTTCTTGCAGATCTTCATTCTGCAAAACAACACAGCCTTCACTATCAAAATCTTTTTTGAGCCGTTCAGGAGCATCAGTTCCATGCAACATGATGTTGTTGCCAGTAAAACCCGCAATTTGATCGTAAGAATTCGGGTAATTCACATAAAAAGCCATGGCACCGAATTTGGGTTTGATTGCCGGCGGAAATAACTTGTTCGTGAACTGATAAACACCTTCTGGCGTCTTGAGGTCACCCTCTTCTTCTTTGTCGCCTTTCACCTTCCCCGTAGTGGTGTGATAGGTTTTCAAAACCTTGTAAGAGTCATCGGCCTCATAGTGGGCCAGATGTAAAAGGTTTGATTTTTTGTCGACGAGAATGAGCGTATGAAGGTGACTATCATGTGAAGAGCGTTTGACCAAAGGACCGGCCAACGCAGGAGCAACACCGAGCGAAATCGCAGTGAGGATCGAAATTGCCTTCACAGAAAAAGTTTAAGCTTTAAATTTCAATTTTGGAACCATGCTGAGCGCTTCTACTACGATTTTTGAGCTCATCTTGGATTTTCCAACGCGGCGGTCTTCAAAAATGATCGGAAACTCTTTGAACCGGAAACCCTTACGATAGGCGCGGTATTTTAGCTCGATCTGGAAGGAGTAGCCACCTGACTCCATCGTATCGAGGTCGATGCTTTCAAGAACCTTGCGATTCCAACCATTGAAACCGCCAGTAAAATCACGCACTGGAACACCAAGAACGAAGCGAGCATAAGCGCTTCCGCCACGACTGATAATTTTACGGAGTATGCCCCAGTTTACAGTTCCGCCACCTGGAACATAGCGTGACCCCAAAACGAAATCGTTTTTCTTGAGGTGCTCAAGCATGACTGGAAGGAAACGAGGATGGTGAGAAAAATCTGCATCCATTTCTACTAACTGATCGTAGTTATTCTGGAAGCCCCAGCGAAAACCGGCAATATAAGCAGGCCCAAGCCCCTGCTTCTGCGTGCGATGAAGCACATGAAGACGTGAGTTTTTAGTTGCTAATTCATCAGCCAACTTACCGGTTCCATCAGGTGAACCGTCATCAACCACTAAAACGTGAACGGTTTCGGGAGTGATTCCCAAAACCGCGTCCGTAATTGGTTTTAAATTTTCAATTTCGTTATAAGTCGGAATTACAATGAGTGCGCGATGTTCCATCGCCACACTCTAAAACGGAACGTCTTCTTCTGTAAAGGTCGGTTCACTCTGGAAAGAGGTAGACTGGTAAGAATTTGCGTTATTGTTGCTGTAATTATTATTACCGCCGCCGTAGTTATTGTCTTGGGATGGAGCACCTTGAGAGCGGCCCGCACCAGCACCCGCGCCAGCATTACCACCGAGAAATTGCATGGTTTGTCCAACAACTTCAGTAGTATAGCGAGTTTGGTTATCTTTATCCTGCCAAGAACGCGTTTGAAGTTTACCTTCAATGTAAACTTGGCGACCTTTTTGGAGATACTGACCAGCAAGCTCGGCTAATTTTCCGAAAAGTACCAGACGGTGCCACTCGGTTTTTTCCTGCTTTTGGCCGTCTTTGCCGGTCCAAGATTCATTTGTTGCGATGCTTAAATTACAAACGGCTTGTCCATTTGGAGTATATTTCAACTCTGGATTCTGCCCCAAGTTCCCTACCAAAATCACTTTATTTACTGACATGAAGAAACGTTTACGTTTTGGAACGGGATCCGTCAAGCCCGATCACAGGAGATCCGGCCTTTGGGGGATTTTTCTCTGGATAAACAAGGCCCCGTTGCTCGAATTTTTTTCGCCATACCTGTTCAACTTGGCGCGTTGCTTTTTTCTTATCCACCAAATAAAGGATCGGATCAAAGTCACAATCAGGACAAACAATTGCCGCGCGCATCTTCATTCGATAGATCGCTTCAAATACCATCCCTACTGGAATCACGAAAAGAGCAAAGCCTTTGAATCCGAACCATGGGTAAGTCATGGCAGTAAACAGCGCTGTGGTGATCAAAATCTGGGCGTAAAACAGCGCCGAACCGATCTTCGCAGGCGGATGTACTCTCCGCTCGCGGTTACAGCCCACGCAGTAAAACTTGAAACCCGATTGTTCTATTTTTTTCCAAAGACTCTCACTGGCCCGCATTGAAACTCCTTTTCAATATCGCCTCAATAAGAGTATACCAAAGGCTTCATGAAAAACGAGTTCGAAACACATTCCCTTTCTCAAAAACCGCATTTTCCCGCGCGATGGAGCAACCTGCTCGACGAACTCATTCCTGCGTTCGTAAAAAACCGTTTTTCTCCGCAAGCATCCTGGAAAAACAAACCCTTCAGTCAAGATGATGTCGCTTTTTTCTCAAAAGGCCTTCTTGAACTCTCTGACTTCTTCACCGAAGACCGCGAAGGCGCAAAGTTACCGAACTATTTCACCACTGCGAAATTTCGCTCAAGCTATTTTCTCTATTTCTTCGCCCTTCAGGGCGCCAAGTTTCTGACTTTGTTTGAGCGCTACCCTCTTGCAATCGAGGCCGCACTCAAGCACGCAGAAAAAACAGGAACCCTTCGCATCACCGATGTGGGTTCCGGCCCGGGTACCGCATCGATCGCCTTTCTCATTTTCGTTCTCGAAAAACTTGCTGCTGATAAAGCAAAAACAAAACCGGGAGCCAAGGTGAATCTTCCGTTCAAGATTCAGCTCGTATGGATCGATCACAACGAAACCATCTTGAAAGACGGCGAAATGATGCTCGCTGAAATCTTCAGTTTATTTCCTGAATTCGAAGGTTCGATCGACCTCACGACACAGGCTCGCCAATGGTGGAAACATCCGAAAGATTTCAATTTTGATTCTTCCATCGTTTTATTCGGTAACGTGCTCAACGAAAGTACCGATGACCCTCGCATCTATAACAGCGGCTTGGTTCCTTTTTTGAAAAACATTTCTGGTGCCGGCGTTCTCATGCTTGAACCCGCATTCAAATCGGCATCACAGCGCATTGGTCGCATCCGCGACGAACTCATGCCTCACCCGATCTGGGGGCCATGTCTTCATGAAGGGAAATTCCCGATTTCGGAAGGACGTGACTGGTGTCACTTCTCAGTGCCTGCAGTACTTCCAGGGAGTTTCTTCAAGAAATTCTCGATCAAACTCGGCTCAAAGCGCGAGTGGTTGAAATTTTCATTTGTCTGGTTTGCGGCTGCCGACAAACCGGTTCTCAAGACCAAGCTGGTTCGTGTGATCAGTGACCCGATTCGTACACCACGTGGAAACCAGAACCAACTCTGCACACCGGAACGCATTACCTGGTACAAGACTCCAGCGCGCCCGATTTATCGCGGCGATGTCATTGCACCACTTACATCTTCATCAGGAGGCAAGAAAAGCCATGATTCGATACCACAACCGAAATTCAAATCGCGTCGAAATTGAAAAAGTTTATGGCGGCCAGTTCGTAGATCTCGCCTATAAAAACCCGATTGGTTTTTTTCTCACCAAGACCCTGTTTGCCAAGCCGTGGCTCAGCAAAATCATCGGTGCTTATGAAGATTCAAAATCAAGCGTGTCCCGCATCGCTCCGTTCATCGAGCAATATGAAATCAACATGGGCGACTATGAAGCTCAAGACTTCCAATCGTTCAACGAATTCTTCATTCGTAAGTTCAAGACCGGCAATCGCCCATTCAACAGTTCTAATGATGTTTTCTGTGCAGGTGCCGAAGCCCGTTATCTTGCCTTTGAAAACATCAGCGCCAATTCACGCGTGAAAGTGAAAGGCATCGACGTTTCGATCTCAGAATTGTTCGGTCACACCAAAGAAGCGCATGCTCTTGCACAAGAGTTTGACGGTGGAACCGTGATCATTGCCCGACTTTGCCCCGTCGATTACCACCGTTTTCATTTTCCTTGCTCTGGTACAGTCACGCATCAATATCGTGTTGAAGGCCTTCTTCACTCGGTCAATCCGGCTGCACTCTCGGTTGAACCCGCAGTTTTCCTTCAAAACGAGCGTCAAGTTTGCATCATGAAAAATGATACATTTGGAAATGTTGCCATGATCGAAGTCGGCGCGCTCGGGGTAGGCAAAATTGTCCAGTCTTATGCTGAATCGAATTATGTCGGTTCTTCCTTTGAAAAAGGCGACGAAAAAGGTTATTTTTTATTTGGGGGCTCTACTGTGATTTGGGTTCTAAAAAAGAACACCATCGAGTTGGCTCACGATTTGGCAACGAATAGCACCAGCAACGAAGAGATAATCGAAACGTGGATCCCTCTGGGAGATAAATTAGGTGAGCTCAGACGCGAAGTCAGTCGCGCATGACGTTGTCTTTGATTTGTTCAGCAAGATCATCGGCCCATTTGCCGCTACTCTCGTTTCTCCGCTATTGAACGAACCCGATAATATTGAAGAACGCGTTGGTGTACTCGTGCTTCAACTTCAAGCGCATCCGCACTTGATCATGCCTTTCCGAAAATACGTTGCCTCACTTCAGAATAAAGAGCCGATGGCAGCTCTCGAAGAGCAAATCCGTTTCTACACCACATGGCAATCGCGCAATTATCTTTTCACCATTCTACTCAATGATGTTCTTCAACTGAAGGAACTTCAATTAGACCTCGAAACCGGCCGACTCCCCGGCAAAGCCAGCGATCTATTGAAATACTCGTTTACCGCGCGCATGGAGTTCGGCGAAGAATCCCGCTACAAAGATCTGATGTGCACAGCCGGACTTCTCTTTGATTTTGTTTTTTATCTGCAAAAATCAACCCTGCTTAATTTGAATGGCGCAAAGTTCGACGAGATCATCGAAACCTCTTTCAAGACGGGCGTTGAACAAGGCAAGTTGATCATTCGTCTTTCGCGCTATAAGAAAAAACTAACCTACGAGAAGTACGCTCCGGTTGCCGCCCTTTTACGTCAACTCTCTCATGTGATATTGCATTTGCTGTTTCCCACTGTAGCGCCAGACTTTTATAAAAATCTGTCGGCAATCCGATACACAGAACCACTGAAACTCGCGCTTGAGAAAAAAGAGTTCGGAATCGATTCCGCAACGGTTGCATCACTCATTGCTCAAAGTTTTACCATCTTCAGCCCGCTCGGCGATGCGATGAGTGTATTCGGATACCCACACCTCGCACACTATGTCGGTGAAGAAGCAATTCAAGACCTTGCCGGTATCGCTGAACTCGGAATCTTACTGAAAGAAACCTTCAAGCCTGGTGACATCACCTCATCCGGAACTGTTGGAGAAAGCATTCCGGAATTGAAGTTTCTTGATTACGTTTTGGGTGACATGGCTCGCGCCGAACTTTCCGGCGAAGGGAGCAAGTCATGAAAATGCATTATAACCGCTTCACTGACATGGGTTGTTTCACGATTCGTGGAGCAATTGGTCCAAGAGAATGGAAAATGCTTCAGCTGGGGTTCAATGCATATTTCAAAGATCTCGAAGAGATGATGGTCATCAACCTTGTGAATGCCACGATCAGCCCTGAAGTCCTTCCTGAGATCATATCTTTCAAAAAAGGCTTTCCCAACATGACCAAGCAGAAGGTGTTAATCGTTTCGAAAGAAAAAGGTTTGGGCGATTATCCTAAATTTGAAATCTTACTCACCCGTTTTCAGGGGCCAAAGATCCGTCAGATCTGCAAACGAATTGTGCTGGAAGATGAAGTTTATGAGCTGGAACAGGAAATCGCCGACTTTGAACAAAAAATCAAAGATCTTGGTTTTGACGAAGGCTCAGCCAAAAAAGAGATCCAAAAGAACATCATGATCAAGACTTCGAATCGGGCCATGGAAGAAAGCATCCGGGCACTGAAAAACCGTGAAAAAAACCTGAAGCCCGTTCCCTGCGAGATTGAAGATTACGAAATCAAACTGAAAAGCGCACTGGAAGATATCGCAAAAGCCATGAATAAGGAGCTTGATCTATGAGCATGAAGCCAAAGATCATTCTCACTGAAGAAGTGACTACCCAGATACAGGAACTTGAAATCAAGCGCGATCAGTTGGCGCTGAACCGCACCGAGGCTGAAGATCGCTTCAATACCATTCAGCAGGTTTTACAGGAAAATTCTCTCTTGGAAGCCAAAGCAAAAAAGCTGGTTGAAGAGTTCATCACACTTAAAGAATCGGAAAATGGGAAATTGAAGGAATACTTTCCAGAAGTACGCTTGGGAATACTGCAGAAGATCGTAGAATTTGTCGGCGTGCCTCCCGTAGCGGAAGGCGCTGCTCCACCAGCAGCGGATTCCAATCCTGAACAAAATAACAAACCAACCTGATTCAATTACTGCTACTTTTGATTTCTACCAACGGCCGGACGATAGATGCGTCCCAGCTCACGGAAGTCACCACCAAAATCAGAAAATTTCACCAAATAAAGATCATCCGGGCGATCCAGAGAGATCCACTGGCCACCGATAATATTGTGATTCTGGTCAAGCTCAAGATAGTAGTGATAGTTTGCGTGTGAAATGACATGTTCAGGGTATTCACTCTCGGCAGTCTCATCACCCTCATGAATCAGCATTTCCTGATATTTTTTATACTCTTCAAGGAAGCCCGTGAAGTATTCCTGCAAATTGAATAGTCCTGCAAGGGTCGGATTCCAAAACGTCCAACCATAGTCAGTATCATCGGCGTAATAAAGTTTGGTCTTTACTTCGACCATCATCACTGTGCCTTTAGCGGCTTTTTCATTCGCCAAACGATGATTCACCACTTCTGATTCATATTTGTAAACCGGCTGATTCCAGATTTCGGCATCGCGGGTTTTATCGATCATGAATGCCTGGCTTCTTGCTCCCAATTGATTTGCCATTACAATGTGAAATGCACCGGCATTGGTATCACTACAAGTAGGGTCTTCGGAATCGATCCTTGCCTGTGAGGCTAGCTTCGGATTGTTTGCATTGATCAGATGATTTCTCTCTGTAGCGGTAAGCGTAAGCGGATCTTTATTTCCAAGTACACGCAGAACGTCATCCTGATATTTTTGAACGATGTTCTCGAGGTCACTATCGAGAGCACCATCGGTATCACTGTAGTCGGCAAGCGTTTCTTCACCTTTCACCATTTTAGTCGTTGGATAAAGAAACGATTTTTGACAAATATTCCCTACGTAACGAATCTGAACCTTAGGTGCAACCTTGTTGCTGAATACACGCTTGATTGAATTCAATTTTCCGCTGAAATTGCTCCAACCATCCAGCGCGGCATAGTTTGCCGTCAACAGCGCCTTTACATCGCCTG
>CALPVV020000097.1 GCA_943327105.2 Nitrosovibrio sp. Nv4 | reverse complement strand
TTGTTTTTTTCAATCAACGCATCGATCTCAGCACCGATCGTTTTATAGATCGGGAAATTTCCATGTGGGTCATTGTGACAGCACACTCTGCTGTCGCCGACTGCGGTGGTGATGGTCACACCCAACGCTTCAAAACGGTGGTAGTACTGACGAACAAATTCTTCAGAAACTTTGACCACCCAGCCTCTGGGTTGCTTGACCCACCAGGTGCCCGGAACCACGATCAATTTTGCATTCGGAAATTTACCCTTCAGTGAAATGACCAAACCTTCGACATCATCTTTGGTTGAATAGGAAGAGTTACTGCCTGTGCTGATGATGACATTTTTTACGCTTGGAGTGACGGGGTATTTGTCGACCGCTGTTTTGAGCCAAGTCAGAGTGGTGCCGCCTTTCCATAAATAGGCACCTGCTAGATCTCCCTTCGGGTTCAATCGGCTTGCCTTCTTGCTCGCGTTATCAATGAAGGTGCAGAGCGAATCGCCAATGATGATGTTTTCAGGTGGGGTTGCAAAAGCACTAGAAATCATCAACATCAACACAGATAAAAATCGAATCATGGCGTCGCCCCTTTCGGCAATTGATAGCGTTGGTTTAGATTGTGATCTCGAATTTTCTTGCCAATACGAGTGCCAGCTCCGCGGTCCACAGCAGGGTGCGGGGCCAGTTCCAAAAAATCAGGCGATCAATGACGGTTGCATCTTTGCCGCGTGAAAGAGTGGTGTGTTGACGTGCTGAAAAGATCGCCGTGCAAACAAAAATGAGCGCGATCGCAGCGGTGTGTAGCTTCCACTCGGTATTGAATCCGCCCAGGTCATGGCCAGTGAAGTAGATCATCGCCAGGGCAAAGGGTTGAATCATCATCGGTGCCACTAAAAGCGCGATACGATCACAGTGTTGTTTATGAAACACTTTGAAATCAGTGTCGGTAATGAACCGAAAGTTCGGATAAATCAGTACTTGCACCAGCCAGATGAGGCTAGTCATCCAGACTACGCAAAAATCATAAAGGGTGATCCAAGAAAGGGGAGTCATCATGGTTTGGGCTTTCGGGTTTCATGACCATTCTAACATAGTGTTTTTTGCAAACTGCACTGTTTCTTCATTCACCTTTTGTGAAGAGGGGGCCATTTAGAGCACCGCTAAAGTTTTGACGCATTTATGCCGATAGGTGCAAGGTGAAGGTGTTTCTTTTTATCACTGCGTTTTTGATGCAATCGATGGCATTTGCCGGGCCTCAGCCTGGACAAACGCAAATCGTCGAGATCATGCGCATGGCGCGTGACCCTGATCTGACCCGTAGTCAGAAGATGGAGGCCGCGCAAAAGGGTCTCGATTACATTCGCGCCCAAGTGGGTGAAGGCCAATTAAAGAGCATCACCGAAGACACCTTCAAAGACCCGGAACTGGAAAAAAAGCTCGGGTTCTATGAAACCAAAGGTTTAGGTGCGGTTTATACCGAATTCAATCAATTGATCAGAGACATTGAGGTCAATGACAAACTTCAGGCGTGTCATGCCGGTAAAGGTGCTCATTCAAGAGCGATTCAACAAGGAATGACCCAAGCCGACCCGTGTAGTCGTGGTCAAGTGACGATGAAGTATCTTTACTACAATGGAAAAAAAGACGGTGATGTGACCGTTTATCAGCATCAGTCACCAGCATACTCCTATTCTCAAGTTAATGCGCTTCTTCAGGTGGGTTCATTGGGCCGATTCTTCGATGAAAAAAACGACGGAAAAAACCCTTATAACCCAACTTTAGAACAAGTCAAAAAAGCGAACCCCAACCTGAAAGAAAATGCAGAGTTGAATGGTGTTGCGGCAGTCAGCGAACTGAGGGGTAATATTTACCGTGAAGCGATTCAACGAGAGATTCAAAACAAGCTGAGTCTTGATTATCGGTACTCTGAACCAGAAAAAACTGACGTCGATATAAAATTACTTGCACATCAGTACATCAAAGACGATTGCAAGCATTGCACGACTGAGATGAAGAATCAGATCTTCAAAAGTATTGGTCACTTGTGGGACAAAGAAAAAAACACCGATGCGAAAAGAAAAAGCATTCAGCAAATCAGTGAAAATCTGTGCGCTGAATTAAAGCAACAAGGCTACTGGTTTGAACCAAGTCGTAAAGCGCATGAACTGCAAAGGCAATCATCAGCGATGCCTCTTTTTGGAAACTACGAAAGTTCAGCAGAAATGTCTCCGGGCCAGAATATGGACTCTGGTCAGATTCTGGAAAAAAACGCGAAGATTCTGGTTCAAATCTCTCAAAAAGGGAACGACTTTGCGCTATTGCTGACCGATGCATTAACCAAAAGCAAATCGGGTGAAGAAAAAGACATTCAATTAAAGTGCTCAGATGAAAGTTTGGCGCATGATCAGGCTCTCGTACGCAAAGCTTACCAAGAGGCAAAAGCGAAAACGGAAGCGTTCAGTAAATCGATCAATGACAATATTCATCCGAATGATCACTCGGGTAAGACTCATACCAAAGACATCGAACACTTGGTGAGGTTTGCGCCTACTGCGGTGGGGTTAGCGTTACAAGATTCTAAAACTGACCCTGCAATGGCTGGCTTTATTTGCGGTGTGCTGAAGAATGTAGAAAATGAAAAGCGAGCTGATGCCGCACTCGATAGTCTGATCATGTGGGGTGGAACGATTGCTGGTGGTGTGGCGACGATTGCAACTGCTGGTGCTGCAGGGCCATTTTTCTATGCGGGTTTAGCAGCTAGTGCATCCGTGAATCTTGCCACCACTTACTATAGTTGGGATAAATCGGGCGAAGCCCATGAGCTCGCCAAACAATACGCGAAGGCAGCGATTGCTCAAGGGGGCGATCCGGCGCTCATGAACATGAGCCGCGAGGAATTCGAAAAGTTCAAGCAGTATCGGTTTGATGCAATTCTTTCAGGCGCATTCACAGCTGGCGAAGTTGCATCATTGATCACCATTGGTGCAAAATCAGGAAAGTCACTTGCAACGATCAACCGAGAACTGAAAGAAGCGGCACTGGATTCGAACAAAAAAGTCGCGTTGCTTACGGAAACAAAACCAAAAGTGAATGCCACTGTTTCCGATGTTCCGGTCAAAGCACCGAAGGAAAAATCGGTTTTTGTTCCTAAAGATCCGGATGAGGCATCTAAATTCCTGACATTCCGGAATGCATACGAAGAAAACAATTTTGAAAAAGGCGATTTGCGATTCATCAGCTATCAGGGACGAGGCAATCAGATGCACGCTGCAAAAGTAATCAGAAAGGATGCCGATGGCGGCTTAATCGTCCAAGACTTGATTTTAGGGCAGAGGAAAATACCAAAAGAAGAATTGGATCAGATCAGATATAGTCCGTGGAGTAGGGAAGAATTCAGAACTAAAAAATTTGAACGTATACCGGGTTATGGTCCGAACGAAAAAGTTTCCGCGGATAAAGTCTACGACTTTAAATCAGGTAAAGTGGTTTGGGAGCCTAATCCTAATTATCAGATTTCAGAAAACGCACCTTATTTGGCTGGAGATGAATTAGTTCCGGATACCCCTAAAACCCTGCCAGGCGTTGGCCTAAATGCGAGAGAACTTACCGAAAGAGTCACAAAAAATTATACCAACGATCAAGTTGAAAAATTAAATGGTGCAGTTCTTGGTCACTCTTCAAATTCATCGTCTTTATTGGCATTCACCGAATACAATGGGAAGAAGGGTGGATTAATCCCGACAGGACAATTGGAAGCACAAGGTAAAGTCCCTTTCAGTGGAGAAATCAATTTTGGCCGATCAGGTGTGAATCAGGATTCGCTTTCAACGGTATTGATCACTGAAAAAAAGACGGTCAGTCAATACACTCGACTCAACACCGAAGGATGGTCTTTTGAAAAAAGTCAAAAAAAGGCATTGGAAAATGTTCCTTCCAAAGATGACTTATTGAATCCAACTGTAAAAAATGATTACGAAATCGAGAAACTGAGACGAGAACAATGGACAAAACTGACTAGTGAAGAAAAAAATCTAGTGTCGGATCCGTTCCCAATTGTTTATGGGATCGAGCCAAAACGCGTTGGTGTCACTCATTCTGTTAGTTCTGCTGTGCACTATGAGGTTGGCTTGAAAGACGGCGCATCCGTCGATGAAATCAAATCGATTTTTGTTCCAAAAGACAAGATTGAATATGTGAAGCAGATGTTGAATGAAAAAATGGGCGAAAAAGCAAAACACATTCGTGTTGAAGATATCGGTATCTTACAGAATTAAAAAACTTTGGTGATTAAGTTAAAACCGCCACCAGAAATCTAGATAAAGCAGATAGCCTTCGTTTCCGAATTTCAAATTCGTAAAGTCTCTCGACTGGAGTGAAAAAGCAGAGTGGAATTGATCCCAAACCCATTGGTAAGAAAGTAGCCCACCGAGGGTTTCTTTTTGAAAATCGATACTCGGCCCGAAGATGATCCGGTTCCAGCGATTGGTGATGTAGCCGTAATTCACGCTGAACGCGGCAGATGTTTTTCGTTCATAGAGTTCAGATTCACCCGTCGTGACTCGAAGCTGATTATAGGTCAGGAATTTTGAGTTCGAAAACGTATCCCAATAAAGTGAAAACGAACCAACGGCTCGTCGGTGATCGAAGTTGAAACGAGACTCTGCTCCGAGGCTGATTCGATAATCTTCATTCTGAAAAGCCAGCCACTTCACATGAAGATTGGCTTCGCCCAGCGCATCGAGAAAGGGTTGGGTGCTCAGTTGGATCGATTCATTCAAGCCGTATGCGAATAATCCCGGCCCCATGAAGAACTCATTTTTTTCAAGCGTTGCTGCGGTTTGGCCGGCGAGTGCACCAAGATACACTTGGGGTTTGTATTTTGCCGAGATCTCTTTTTTACCCCTGATCACCAGGTCATGTCGACCTTGTCTCATCTGTTCTTTCGATAAATCAGAATCAGTAAGGTCAATTGATTCGACCGTGTCTTCAACACGAATCAATGCATTGCTAGAATGTGAACGAATGCGCGCAATTACTGTTCTTGAGCCCTGAATTCGTTCCGTAACTTCGGCATAACCTAGAATTTCAACTTGCCCCTGAGCGCGGATCACCAGAAGAGCGCCCGTTTGAAAAGAGTCTTCTTTGTTTTCGGCAATGGTCACCTCGATAGGTGAGTGAATGGAAATGATTTTTCCACGAGCGGGTTCGGCTTGCGCAATGGCAGGACTGTTCAACGAAAACATAAGATTAAAGAGAACAAGCAGCATAGGGGAAAGGTTATCGGGAAGTGTTGGTAAGTTCAAGCGTTGAGGAATTGAAATAACTTCATTGAATACGGTAGTTTTTGATAAAGAAGATTGCATCCTTAAGCCTGAGTTCGATAGA
Organism: Nitrosovibrio sp. Nv4; assembly: GCA_943327105.2. Taxonomy (GTDB): domain Bacteria; phylum Bdellovibrionota; class UBA1018; order UBA1018; family CAIMNF01; genus CAIMNF01. The sequence continues at coordinate 2,224 of CALPVV020000097.1, read as the reverse complement.
ATGGATTGATGACCCAGGTGGTGCCTTCATGTCCTCGTTGCAATCAGTTCTTGAAGACAGTGTCGCGCTCACCTGCTCACTATGAGTGCCTGAAATGCAGGGGCTCGTTTCATCAGTACAATCAATTAGAAGACAGGTTTCGATTTTCATTTTTAAACCGCGTGTTCAAGTTGATGCAAGAAGGAGTGGGCGAACCAAGTTTGATGTGCATCAATTGCCATGAGCCAATGATCAAAATCAAACCCTTTCAGCGCTATGGCGGTCTTGACCGCTACGGTTTGGTTCCGCCGGCACCCAGAGGGTTTGATCCAAACTTATCGATTGTGGTGTGTAAATCGTGCTCTGGTTTCTGGCTTGAACAACATGACCTGCTCAGGTTGCCGCAAGAGCTTGAAAAATACGACCCTAAGAATCTCGGTTTTGACCCTCTTATTTTTAATCCTCCCATGATTGAAGGCGTGAAGGAAAATCAAAGTGAACCGAAGCTGACCTATCTCTTCATGGGAATTTCAATTTTGATGATGCTTTTGGCGAAGCCGTTTCCTGCGCTGACGTGGAAACTAGCCCTTCATGGCAATGATGTATTTAATAAATTTGGCCTTCTTCTGATTACCTCGATCTTTGTTCATGCAGACTGGCTTCATCTGATCGGGAACATGGTTTTTCTTTCCATTGCAGGAAGGGCTTTAGAACATCGATTATCGCCATCGAGGTACGCTTTGCTTTTTTTAGGCTCAGGAATAGCTTCTGGGTTGGCTCAGTCATTTGCCGAACCTTCGGGCTTGATTGTCGGCGCGAGTGGCGCAATCAGTGGCTTGATCGGTTTTTTTCCATTTGAAATGCCCAAAGCGAAAATTGCGTTTCGGTTTGGGCTTGGACCAGATTTGTTGATGGGATTAGATGAAGATAAAATCAGTCTGCCAGCGCCACTGGTGGTTTTTGCCTGGACGGTTGTACAATATTTGAGTGGAACCTTATTCAGGCAAGACCATATCGCCTATTGGGGGCATTTCGGCGGAGCGATCGCTGGTATCGTCTTTTATTTCTATTTTTTAGGACAGGATGAAAATCCGTAAGGCTATTAACCAGAATCATCGGTTGCAAAAGTTTAGATGTAATCATTCAATCAGTATTGATCAGCGAGTTGAAGCGCGTTGATGGGTATTCGTCAATACTGTCGCTATTGAAGTGACTGCAATTGATTCTAAAACTTTGAATTTTCTTTAAGTTTAAGAATTTTTCAGGCTTAAAAATTCTAAAACCATACTTGTATCCTTCATGAATCAAGTTATCCTTGGGGTATTACTTCAATGAAAGGCACCCTAATGAAAAATGATTTTTATCGTTCTATGCTTGTGGCTATGGCAATTCAGCTGATTCCCACTGTTGTTCTTGCTGATAGTTTTCACCTTTTTAATCCGGTTCCAAAAGAAAAAATGCGTGATTTTGCGACTGATCGCCCTGACCGCACCGAAAGCCCGATCACTGTTGATGCAGGCCACTTTCAAATCGAAACTGATTTTATTGTAATGAACCAGGACAAAACCACTGTAGCCGGCCAAGAAATCAAGACCTCTGGTTTTGGGGTCATGGTCAGTAATCTCAAGGCTGGTTTGACTGATAATATTGATTTTCAAGTGGTGTTGACACCGTATGTGACTGGTAAAGCATCTGTGAATGGTGTTGATACTCAAGACCTAAGTGGGTTTGGCGATACGACACTTCGTTTGAAGTGGAACTTGATTGGTAACAATGAGGGTGATTTTTCATTCGGCTTGATGCCATTCATGACTTTGCCGACCAGCTCGGGCGGAATGGGGCATAAAAAAATCGAAGCCGGCTTGATTGCTCCATTTGGTTTGAGTTTGCCTAATGAATGGGAAATGGGCGGTATGTTCCAATACAATCGTGCCAAGAATGATTCAGATGATGTTTTCCACCACGAATATGTAACTTCTCTGACTATGGGGCACTCTGTGTACGGTGACTTTGATGGTTATGTCGAGTTCTGGAATCAGATCAGCTCTGAACTTGATTCAAAATGGGAAGCAACTCTCGATTTTGGCCTTTTGTACCATGTGGCAAAAGATGTTCAACTTGATGCCGGTGTGAATATCGGTATTACTGAAGCGACCGACGATTTGAACCCGTTTTTGGGTATTTCAGCTAGATTTTGATGTAGAAGATTCTTCTGTATTAAAGACTAAGGCTATTTAAATTAATT
>CALPVV020000096.1 GCA_943327105.2 Nitrosovibrio sp. Nv4 | reverse complement strand
TGAAGCCTTTTTTGCAACTCACTCATCTGCAGCAACATTTTATTTTGCTCTTCCAGTCGATCCTTTTGGGATTCAATCATTTTCTCACGCTCGATGAGACTGGTTGCCATCTGATGAAACTCTCTTGCCAACTCGCTCACTTCATCTTTATGGAACAATGATGCCTGTGGAAGGTCTGCCTTTTCTTCCGATGTCAGAGCCCCACGTTCGGTGATTTGCTTCACCATTTTACGAAGGTGATCAACGGGTCTCAACGCACGCTCGCCCATCCATAGCATCAATAGAGCAACACAGATCACCACGAGTAATAAAATCTGAAGGGCAAATCGAAGGTCTTTCACTTCATCCTGTACGCTTTTGAAAGAAGCCCTCGTTTCCTCTTCAATCTGACGTTTTGCCCACTCTACATGTTTTTGAATTTTTTCAATCGATTCAAACCACTGATTATATAAGGAAGAGGCTTGATCGGTTTCATTTTTTTGCAATTCTACAAAGACCTGCTCGGCAACCTGTTCAAGATTTGTATTCATCTGAATCATTCGAGCATGCCAATCAGTCCAAGCCTGAGAGTTCAAATCTGACTTCTTGAATCGATCCAAAGCCTGTCGATGGGATTCGATTGCCCACTCAGGAATGCGTTTTGGCTTCCACAACGCATTAGTCCAATGTGTATTGCCTAGACTTCTTTCCATTTCACGCTTGAGAATTTCCGTATCAGAAGAAAATTGAATGAGGTTCTTCTGCATGGGAAAAGAACGTAAATTCACTTCGGTGATGCGGGCGTTCAGGTTTTGAGTGATCCAAAAACTCACCCCCACACCAGCAAGGCTGATCAGCATCAGAAAAGAGAGAAATCCGAATACTTTGGAGCGGAGCGTTTTCCACATGTTCTGATCTATTCTAGCACTGAAAACAAAAGACTTTGCACCGCTTTTTACGAAAAAAATCGTTCTCGATCAGCGCCTAGCTTCACCGCAAACATTTCGATAGCGACATTGTGCACAATCCTGCGGATCAGCGGGCCTAGCAGAGAAGTCTCCTGCTCGGATGGAATTGGCCAATTGATCGACTTTGGCCTGAACTTGGGCCCAAACATCTGAAGGCTCAGCCAAAAACAGGGATTTGATGTTGGATCGAGCCGTCGAGATCGGTTTCTCTACCACGTCCGCTTTTTTACCCTTATTCCATGCTCCGAACAAAAAGCCGGCATTGCGATTGATCTTACTTTCATCCAAACGCACATATTGAGCGGTGATCACCTCTTGCTCAAATAGTTTTCTAACTGCCAGGGCATATAACCCGAGCTGAAGATTTTTGCCAATTTCAATGGTCTTTTGACCATCAATTGAACCGCTTCCTGTCTTGTAATCCATCACAACTAAACCGTCATCATGCTGGTCAATCCGGTCGATTCTACCTCGGAGGGGCATTCCAGAGATCTCGATTTCAATTTCTTTTTCAGTTCCGAATAGACTCGTTTTTGAACGGGCACGATATTCGGCCTCATCGGCTACAAATTCCTTCAAGATGGCCAAAACATGAGTTCGAGTTGCCTGATACCAACGGTCATTCCGTTCCCAAGCCGTAGCCGGGGTCTTATCCCAGGCTGTTTCAAATGCTTGCTCAATGCTGAGTTCCGGAGTTTTTACGATTTCATCCAAAGCGACATGCAAAAGAGTTCCGAATCGGTCGGCTGCCAGTTCAACTTCGACGTCTCGCTCGTCTTGCAATCGCAACAGATTTTGTGCATACGCGGTGAATGGGCAGTTTCCATAAGAATTAAGAAACGAAAATGGCCACGCTTCTTTCATTGAAGGATCTTTAACGGGAATATTCAGCCCTTCAACTTCAGCTGATTTGAATGTTGCTCCCGTCCAGGAACTCAATAAACGCGGGTGAGCACCCACGAGCTGAATGGGAAATTTTTCCGTATCGCCCAAAATAAAATCATAACCTTCGGTTTCTGAGCCCTTTTCATCGTATTCAAACTCCCAAAACACAGTCCCCTCATTCAGATTCCAAAGGTCAAATGAACTGCGGTTTTGATCACTTTTTTCAGATGAGGACTGCCAACCGAATTCAATCGAGAGAATTTCCTGATCACGAACACTGAACCATTCCCCTTGAGTTTCCTTTGATTCAAAGAAAGAATTCTCAATTCCAAAAAAATGTACTTTTGCATTCTCGGCATGAAGCAGAAGACTTGGGCATTGATCGACTCGATAAAGCCGTAAGCCTTTTCGGTTTTTTGTCGGATCAAGTACCGGACTAGCCTGCTTTAAGCGGTTTTGAAGCTGCTCAAACCAGAATCTCAAAGGCTTTTTCATTCGCTGAAGATCGATCTGTTCTAGTGAAGTTCTCCACTCCTGAAACAAGCGCTCTAAAACCTGCGAAGTCCAAACCGGCAAGTCATGGACACGAATGGATTCGATCATGGCTTCCTCGAGTTTTTCGATAGTCAGGCGTGAAGGATAGCGTTCACTCACTTTTTGAAAAGAAAAATAAACGGATGGAACCCGTTGATAAGATTCCAATCCTTGAATAATAGCGCCATCAATAATTTTTTTTCTCACTTCGCCCGATTGTTGCTGAAAGTTTCGCAACCACTCGAGTGCAGATGATCGAGAAAAACCTTTTGCACATAGTTCCAGATCAAGCATTGCAAGTTTCAACGCCTCGCTTTGCGTGACCAGCGTTGGATCACGAGGATCAAGCAATGAAACTCCTCGTTGAGCAGCTACCCTTTTCAATGTTCGACGTACTAAGGGCGTATCTTGAATCACGACTATACGATGCTCAAGATCTTCGACCATATCATCGATTAAAAAATTGGCGGCATCCTCAATTGAGTGCGCACGCTTTCGGGTAAAACAAAGCCCCTCACCCGGATGAAGTAAAGGATACAATTCTTTGATGATTTTTTGAGACGGCACACTTTCAATTTGGGTGTGCTTGGCAAGCTCAGACCAAAACCACTCTACGCGGGGCTTTTCGCGCATGTGTTCAATGCGGTAGTAAAACGGAAACAACTTTTCCTGTCCGCTTGAAAGTTTTTCAACAGCGGTCTCATAAAGACGAGCTTCATCCCATAACTCTCGAACTTCAAGTAGGCGTTGCCAATAACGGTTTAACAAAAAGAACTCTTCTCGCTTTTGAAGGTTTCCGGTTTTATCCACAAGCTGGCTGGCAATTACCTCAGCTTCTTCAGAATGAGCAAAGTTCATCCGCCCCTGTTGCAAAATTTGATCTAGCTTTTCAAAATAAGAAGGCCTGGAACGGTTACGACTCAATAATGGAAGCGCACTTCTCAGTTCCTCACTTTTAAAAGCCTGACGAAGAAGCTCGACTCTTGCTTGAGCTTCTAGTACCCGCTTGTTTGATTCAGGTACCAACTGAGAGGCGATTTGACGAACATTTTGAATTGAAGTCCCAATTAGAGAATATCCCCTTTTAAAACAAAGGGTTTTCCACTCTTCACGCACAAAGCCTGAGCCCAATACTAAACAAGCATTAGGCTCTAGACCATGAATATTACTCAACAATTCGTCCAAATTTCGGATCATTTACTCTTCTTTTAACACATCATACTTTGACTCATCCATTAAAGTGTGGTTTCATGCGGCGCAGTATGAAATTTCTATTAACTTCGTTGATCTTTGGACTTAGCGAGCTTGGCGGGGCTCACGCCCTTGCCACCGAATTCCATGTAGGAACCGAAGAACAACTCTACAGAGGCGGCGTAGTTTCGCCAAACTTTTTCCCTATCTTAAAAATGGGCTTTCAAGGAAGTTCGCCTCACACTGAATTCGACCTGGAGTTGAAGTTTAGTGCTCAACACCCAAAAGCCAATGCCTTGGTTTCTAAAAATCTTTTTTATCGTTTTCAAGAAGCTGAATCTTCTTTTCAAATCGCTGTAGGAAGAAAGTGGATCAACTGGAGCGAAGGGGATGAACTCTGGAATACCGGAATCATCAACCCTCTTGATGCTTGGGATCGGTTTCGCCCAAAATCTCAAGGCCTCACGGGGATTTTCATGTCAGCCGAAAATGATTCCATTCGTTTTGATCTGTTCGGTTCCTATCTGATGATTCCAGAAGTGATGCCGAATGTAGTGATTGAAAACAATCAATTTCAATTTTTTCATCCACAATCAGTCAGTTCAGGACCGCAAACATTTGAATTGCTCGGTAAACAGACCAACATCGGCTACAACGTTGCATTGCCAAGCTTGAACAAATTATTAATAAGACCAAGCATTCTTTCGAGCATTGAATCTAAAAACAGTATCAGTCCAATTCATGTACGCCTCACTGCAGGCTATTTGCCATTAAACTATTTTCCAGTAGCACTTCAAGCGGGATTGATCATCAACAATGCAAATATCATCGTTGATTTGAATCCGCGCATTCTTGCCCATGCTGTTTATAGTGGTGATCTATCAGTAAAAGTCACGGATGAGATAAAGATCGGCTTCACAGCAATCAGGGATGAAATTTTTCAAGAAAACAGCATTCCTGCCGATTACACCACTGCAACTCTGGGTGCGACCAACTATTTCACCCCATGGTTGAAATTGGGCGATTTAAAAGCATCGTACCTTTATTCAACCGGTGGATTGGGACCTGATGAGGGCCCGAATGCAAATCCGAATCAAAATTTATTCAGCTCAAGAATCCTTTATCGGAATGCGGCTCAGATCAGCTATGAGATCGGCGAGTTCAACGCGCAGATCCTGCATGAGTTTTCGATCAATGCTGACTGGATCGCCATGGACTGGAAAAAACAATGGAACCAGAACTGGAGCACCGTTCTGGGGGGAGATCTGATATCAGCTGAGAAACTTTCAGCATCGGATCGAGGTGCTGAATTTTTGGCTGATCTTCGTGCTGTTGACCGGATCAGACTGGGAGTAAATTATGTTTTTTAAAAAACTGTTCATTTTGGTTTTGATTGCCAGTACTGGAAGTGCCTGTTCATGGCTACGCGATAAACCCAAAGCTCAAAAAACATTTGAATCAGGACAATTGGATCTTTCATGCCTGAAAATCATGCCGGATCAATTGCAAAACCTTTTTGCCGGAAAATACGGTGAAAGCGCAAATGACCTCGAATCGATCCAATCGATTTGGACCTGCCTTGATCGGTCTCTCAATACATTTTCAAAATATACTCACGGTGCAAATCAAAACTATTACACAGGAAAAGAACTTCAGAGCTTTGCAAACCGTTATCTACCGGAAGACAACCTATTCAGCAAATCGCTGGTGGATTCGATTTTCAATCTAAAAACTGCTGTTCTTGGCGGAAATAACGATCACATCACCCAGGAAGAAATCACAAAACTTCGTGGAAAACTGAACCGTTTTGGTGAAATGATTCTTCCTCTTGCCCCTTATATTTCAACTCTTTTAAAACCTTTTGAACCACTTTCCGAAGGGCGTACACAAATCGCCGGTCAAAGACTAAATCAATTTGTTTTTGATATTGCCGATCTTCTAGGCGATTCGGAAAACACTGTTACATGGAAAGACCTTTCATTCTTTGTCGGGGAACTTGAAAAATACCTTAAGTCTCCGAATCCGACAGCATTAACCGTCATCAGAGAACAGATACAAGTTTTCCAATACATGAAAACCTTGGTCGTTGGCGGCGATGAAAGTGGAATTGAAAAATCGAAATGGCATCCGATCCTTAAATCAATCTCAATTATTTACAATGCCCTTTATCTGACTACAAGCACCAACGAAATGATGGAACAACTTGGTCTTGAAATTCAGTCAACAAACGAAGAACAGAAAAAAGCTACTGAAATGCTGACACTCGTTCTTAAGAAATTAAAGCGGGACCAAGGTGTTTATACTAAAAGCACTATCAGCCTGCTTTCTGACCGATGGGCAAAAGCATTGATCCTGAATGCTTTTCTTTATCCGAACAGCGAAGACAAACTATCCATCAAGAACTTTTTTGGTTCACCAGCTCTCCGTCGTATCAGCGGTTTTTTATTCGATGACATGACTAAAATCATCAATGGCGACCGAAGCGATGCACTGATCGAACACATGGCAGAAAATCTGACTGAGCTTTTTGAAAAGGCAAGAGAAGGAAATCCGGGTGTATTGAACATCCAGAATCTGCGCAATTTCAACAGCCGATTGAAACTGTTGTTCACGGATGAAAGTGACTATAATTCGATTGATCTCATCTTCACAATGCTCGATGACATCAGTGCAATCATGGTTGGCAAGGAAAGTGGTAAAATGACCAGTCGTGATTTCCGGGTTCTCATCGAGAAATCACGCGACCTTTACCTTGCCTGGTCTGGAGAAAAAGCCAAAGACTTTAACAAGTCATTAGCTGAATCCATGAACATCATCATCCGCAGACCTTCGGCAAGCCAAATCCAAATTGATCGTATTCGCTCTCTTTTATCAAAAGCGGAAAAACTTTTTAGCACCATGAAATTCAGTGCTCAGATCAACTGGGTTGAATTGGATAAAATGGTATTGGATGGAGCACGCTTAAAATCAGTATTATTCAGTAATACCGACAAAATCATCACGATCAGTGAGTTGACCCAAATTCACAACACTTGGAAAGCATTCAATGAAAAACCGGAATTAGATGACGCTCTTGAAAACCTTGCGAACTATTTCAAGATAAACCCCTACTCTTCCGTGAAGTTGAAAGACCTTTACAACGCTATAGATTCTTTTTTACCAGAAACGAAAAAACTTGATAAACTTGGAATCAAAACAGATCTGATTGGGCCATTGAAATCATTTCTAATCGGTGGTTCACCACTGAGTCTTGATAAAAACGAATATAGCAAGATTGCCCAAATCGGGTTCACGATTTATCGCAACTTGAAACCGGTTTTAGAAACGCTGCCTAAGGACTACTCCGCGGGTCTCAATAGCCAAACCATCGCCATCATCGAGGCAATTGTACAGGGCATGGTTGACGGAGAAGATTACAAATTCTCAAATATTGCCTTGAAAGACCTCCTCCTTTCTCAGTTGAAAGGTCCGGGAATAAAAGTCACTCCACAAACAATTGACCGACTTCTCATCGCACTCAATTTCAGAGTTCTCGATCATAACAAGGGGCCTAAGCCAAGTTCTTATCCTGCCTTCATTCCATCATGGAAATTGGTTGGAATCAGGGACATGCTGAAACTCGTAAAATTGAATTTCCAAGACTTTGAAGAGGTTTTCAAAGGACTAGAATTGAAACAATCGCTCAGCGGAAAATCCATCCATGACCGCCTCAGTCGCCAAGATAGCCGATTCATTCTTGATTCAATTCATTCAATCATCAATGGTGAAACGGGAATGCCTTACTTCACTTCAAACGGTGGGCCATATACCGATTACTATCTGGATGACCTTCGTTATAAGAGCTTGATTTATCAATCGTTGCTTTGGGTTTTGCCTGCTTATGAAGTGGAACCCGACCCGGATAAACCAAGTGCACTTCCACGTTTATCGATTAATGACCTTTATGACTTGTTTGACGATATCAATGATGCCGTTTACGAGTTGGGAGTTTCCTTTTCTGCAGATCCGGTAAAAGTTTCTGCTGATCGACGCATGCAAAGCATCAACTTATTCACCCGTACCGGAAATGGGGACGAGTATATCGATGTCATGGAAACAGTCG
>CALPVV020000095.1 GCA_943327105.2 Nitrosovibrio sp. Nv4 | reverse complement strand
GTTTACTCTTTGGCCCTATCACCGAGCGGCAGCGCACTTTATATCGGCGGTAATTTCACATCTTATCGCGGATCAACAAACGGTAACAGATTAGTCAAAGTGAACTCAACCACCGGGGCGATGGACACCACCTTCAACAGTTCGACTGCGGGACCTGATGCAGTCGTGAACACTATTCTTCCAAGTTCTGACGGTACCAAGATCTATGTCGGTGGTGCCTTCACCACTTACCGTGGTGACAATACAGTTCCAGGCATGACTTCAGTCAGTACTACCAATGGTGCCAATAGCTGGTAACAATCAGAGCAATTGCTCGACTCCACTAACTTCGACATCGAGAATGGCGCCGGACTTTAAATCACCGAGCATGAAGTTACCGTAAGAAATTCGTTTTAATTTGAAAACTTCGTGATGAAATGCTTCAAACATGCGGCGAATTTCTCGGTACTTGCCTTCGATCAAAATGACTTCGAGTTTTGATTCTTTTTGACTCGACTTCAACAGCCTGACTTCGTGAAAACAAAGCGTCTCGTCAGCATCAACAATTCCTTTTCGCATTTGATTCATTTCATCTTCGGTTACTTCACCCCGTACTTGTGCGATGTATGTTCTGGGAATTTTGTTCTCTGGATTTGTGAGATAGTGAGAAACTTTTGAGGAGTTCGTCAGCAAGAGCAGCCCCGACGTGTGCTGATCAAGTCGCCCCACCGCATGAAACGTCTGTAATTCTTCTGGCAAGAGGTCGTAAATAATCGGGCGCCCCTCGGGGTCACGCTTCGTGGTGAGATAGCCCGCGGGCTTGTGAAACATCACGAGTCTCGTTGATTCCTTAATGACCTTCGCACCCTCGATCTCAATATGCGCACGGTCAGGATTGATCATTTTATGCGGGTCGGTTTCAAGCTTTCCGTGAACCTTGACTTTCCCTTCCAAAATCAAGGCCTTGGCCTCTTCTCGAGAAGCCTTGCCCAACTTTGAAAGCGCGCGATAGAGAGGTACACGTCCAGCACCTCGATTGTTGAAGCCTTTTTTGACAAGAGCCATGCAGTCTTTTATTCTAGGCGGGAATGGAAAAGTTTACCGCAGAAAATTACAATAAAGGTTTTTTGGTTGATGAAGAGCTGATGGCCGGAATTACCGAAAACCCAGAACAACCGGGCGCCTATACTGCTTACGTTGTTCGCCACACCACTGGCGAGACACTTGGCAATGAGCTTTTCACCAATCTTTTTGAAGCAATTCGTACGATCAACGACATTGAACGTGAATGGTCTTTTGCTGCCATCTCAAAATGTGGCACCGGCGGATGCGGAAACGGCAAGTGTGGTACCGGCGGCTGTTCCCGTTAATTCTTTTCTTCGATCAGAATTCTCTCAATGCACACCAGGTAACGGTCAAAGTGTCTTTGGAACTGAAGTCCTGACAAATAAAATAAAGTAGAGAACAGTCCCAGGGAAAACACCTGAATGCTCCATTGCGCAAACTGATCTACCCAGAACTTCACCAAATTGGAATTCGTTGGTTCTACGACCACATCTACCGATGAACCCACATCTAGAAATTGAAACATGAAAAACAACACAACCGCAGCAAGAATGGACATATACCAGTTCTGCTGACGCATGCGCTGGACTTCAGATCGCAAGTGAAATGAAATCATTCGCCATTCTTTTGCGGTGAGATTCAGATCACCAGTCAGTCGAATAACGGTGTTTTCACGCCATTCTACTTCTTTCAAACTCTCTTCGAGAATGGCATTCATGCCGCCTTTTTTGAAAACCTTTGGGGTATCGCGCAAGGTCGGCCAAAGAGAATAAATCGTGAAGGCAAAGGGCGGCAAATAAATCAAAAGGTCTGCGTAGCGAACACTGCCGATGAATTGATATTTACGAAGTACATAGACCACCAACAAAAGGATTGAAGGCAAAATCAAGCACCAGAAAACCACACTGAAAACCTTGCGATTCACATGAAAGCGATCTTTCTTCATGTCGTTCTGAACCCAATTTACAAAATGTTCATATTTTTGATGAGCGGACTTCATAACCCCTCCCACTTGATGGTTTCTTCCCTGAACCTTAAGATACTTGTCGCTTTACCGGTTTTTTCATCGATATCGATCAGTACGGCGCCATAGCCGCCCGGACCTTCAGCTGGTTCAAACCGCGCTGGCATTTTTGTTACGAACTTACGTATAGCGAGTTCTTTTTTCACACCAATGACTGAATCAAAACACCCACTCATGCCGACATCGGTGATTGCAGCTGTTCCACCTGCCAACACCCGTTCATCAGCGGTTTGTACATGTGAGTGTGTACCGACCACAGCAGAAACTTCGCCTTCAACATAATAGGTAAATGCTTGTTTTTCAGAGCTGGCCTCAGCATGAAAATCGACAAAGATGTTACGAATACCCTTTTCATGGAGCTTTTTAATCTCTCGCTTACCCTTACTGAACGGGCAATCAAGGGGATCCATGAATACACGCCCCATTAGCAAAATAAGACCCAACTTCAAAGAAGGATTGTGTTTGGAAGTAAGCACCACAACACCTGAACCCGGTACCGGCGCATCATCTGGATAGTTTGCAGGTCGAAGAATATTTGCATGTCTTGAAAAACATTCGTGACCGTCGGCTTGATCCCACGCGTGGTTGCCTGTTGTGATCGCATCAATTTCCATATCAAAAAATTCTTGAACAATTTTTGGATTGATACCCTTGCCATTGGCAGCATTCTCGCCATTGACGATGATGAAATCAGGAGTGTACTGAGGCTTCAACTTCATGATCGCCATTTTCACCGCCTGACGACCCGAACGACCGAATACATCACCAAAGAACAAAACTCGCATTGATCCCGCTTTCCAATAACTATTAACTGATTCTATTTTTGATTTTACCCTGAGATCGCCACTCACCCAACAACTTCGTCGAAATTACTTGGTAAAGGTTCTGATCAGTCAAAATGACGTCAACTTTTTCATCCCAGGGATCCAAAGGAATCTTTTCCGTCATTTGTTCTTCAAATGCAATTCCGATTCGCAAAGCTTCCGGATGATTTCTCAAGAACCGGTCATAAAAACCAGCCCCTCTTCCCAACCGATCACCCAAAGCGGAAAATCCCATGCCTGGAACCAAAATTGCGGCAATTTGATCGGGATTACAAACCGGTTGAAATGGAGTGGGTTGATGAATTTTGTTTTTTTCTGAAACCTGAAATTCTTCCCACTGCCCAGGCTGGTCTCGTCTGGCTTCAGCTGCAATCATCACCTTGGCATCCCAGTCGACGATGCGGACATAAGAGACTTGATAGGGTTCATCCATTTTTTCAGATTCAATGTTGATTTGCGGTTCGACCTCGAACGGGTGAAAACTAACGATGGTTTTACCTTGAAAAGATGTGAATTCAGCCGAATCAATGATCTGACTTTTGAAAATTTCGATAAGATTACCGGACTTTGCAATCATTTCAAAAAAAGTAAGATCGGTGATTTTCTTTTGAAGCTGTTTGCGCAGAGAGTTTTTAAATTGCTGATTATTCACACCGCTCAATTGTTCTCGGTATTTTTCTTTGCCAATACGCTCGAAACCTCAAGCATTAGAGCCGAACAGCGTTGGTCGAGTTCTTTACGGTATTCATCCATGGAACGACGATCTTTAACCAAGCATCCCGCAACATTCAACAGGGCCAAAACGGCAGTTTGTTGCGGACTGAGGTTTGGGCGCTGAGCTTTGACCTCTTGAATCTTCTCGTTCACGATTTGCAGGGCGAAAGATGCCAATTCGGCCTCTTCTTGATTCGTAATGACAATTTTTTGACCCAGAATTTCGTATTCCTGCATAATTAAAGTATAGGTATTTTTTGCCGATTGTGAAGACTCTTTGACAAGAGGATAATAAAAGTACGGGGAAATCCCCGAGGAAAGAGGCCAAGGATGGCAAGTTCCATGAATGGTGCCGGAGGAAGCTCCGACTCAGTACGATATTCTAACTACCTTTCGCAACTCGAGCGGCAGCAAGATGCTGATATTCGTGACAAAGAAGACCTTCACAAGGAAAAGGTAACCCGGATGGTGGATGATCACCAATCACAGGAATCTCAGATCAAAAAAGACTACCAGGTAAAAATCTCAGACGAGGCCGAAGCGATGGAACGCAAACTTTCGCTTACCCGTGAGAGAAACAATATTCTCATTTCTCAAGAACGCGAAAAAGGCGAAAAAGAGGCCGATCGCATTCGTGCCCAGTATCAGCAAAAAATAGAACAAGAGAAGAAAACCGGTGACTTACAGCTGTCGAGACTTCAGGAATATTACAAAAAAGCTGGCGAGGAACTTCAAAAACAAAGCAATCGAAGCCAAATTCGCGAAGGCCAAAAAGGAGAGCGCTCATGAGAAACCAAGAAAATCAAAAATCAAACGAACAATCCCCTTTTGACATGAAGGGTGGTCCTGCAGAAGAAGGAATGAAGATCAACGGAATGCAACAGGTCGTGGATATGCTAAAACATGCCGACCCAGCGTTTCGTGAGTCACTACTGAAAAGACTGGGTCAACGCGACCCGCAATTAGTACAAAATCTTAGAAAAATTATTCGCTAAGCCAGCGCCCAACCAGTTGATCAAACTGATTGCGTGCACTATCAAGATAGACTGACATTCGACTACCAAGATCTTCGCAATGAGCTGCGCCTGGTATGGTAAAAAACTGCAAGCCGGGATTCAAACCTGAATCCGGGTTATTTTCAGTAATCGACAAAGTAGACCAAGGATCGTTTGCGCCATTGGTAAACAGAATATTTTTTACCCCTGCCGAAAAAAGCTGTCGATAATATTGAGCGTTCGTTTTCCTCACATCTACCGGAAATTGAATACCAAACAATCGCCTGCAAACGTCGTTATGATAAGTGAGTGAGATCTGGGATGAACGTGCTGATTGAGCAGGGTTCGAATAAGCAATTTGATAAAAACCAAATTCTGTACAGGACTGATACATCCAAGAACGCATTCCTGCCCATCCAAGATAATCATTGGGGTCTACACTTTCAGCACCCTGAAAAGAATCTTGCACCGGAGTGATTGCAAAACGGTTGAAAATTTCAAGACCGACCTTTGCATAAGACTCAACCACCTTGCCACGGCTAAGACCATCAATGACTTGATCGCAAAATGTTTTTTGAAACCCGTACTGAATTGCTACAGAAGCCATATCAGCAATCACATAGAGAAAATCAATATTGTTTTGAATGAGATCTGCCTGAAAAACCTTTTTAACCGCACGTGCAGATGCAGGAGTCTTTAGGCGTCCCTCAACCTCAGTAAAAGCCATTTGAATTGCATTGAGACAAGCTGGACCTGCAACTTTTGCTACGTGATGATCGTATTCTTCAAAATTGTCTTTAGCCAAAACTGGAGCAGAAGATGCCAATGCTCCCGCCACCAACTCAGGGTGCTTCAAGCGATAGAAAGCAGAAACTTCACCCGGATAAGAACCTCCGACAGAGATCCACTTACCTTTTAAGCCAAAGGTTTGAGTTGCAAATTTTTGAAATGTAGCAAGATCTTCAATCGCCTGTCCCATCGACAGGTAGACCAAATTTTGTGAATCGAGAGTTTTAAACGGCTGGCTGTAACCGTAATATCGGTGTTCAAGTGCAACCCGGTGTGCACCATATTTCTTTGCGATTTGATTGACTAGCTCTGAAGAGGTCGCACCGCCACAGGTAGACTCACCACAAAGATAATAAATAACAGGAGCCGACTCACTCTTTGTCTTTACCAATGAAGAATCAATGAAGTAGCGCTGACGGAAAGTACGCTGATCGGAGCTTGAAAAATGGTCTAACTTTTGGTTGAAAAAATCGTCTTTTGAGAAGTCTTGAGACTCGACTTCAGCACCAATACTGGATTGATCATTGTTCAGGTGAAACCTGAAAAAGCGCGGGTCAGCATTTACCGTCTGCGCCCAGATCACGATCAGTAATAGTAACCCCTTTTTCATGGCTTGACTCTTATCGCAATAACTCAAGTTTTCATAGAAGAAAGCCGATTATAAAAAGAGGATCTTCATGAACTTAATGATTGTATTCGCAATAGTTGTAGTATTCTTTAACTTATCGATTCAACAGGGTTTTTAGAACTCCGTAACGAAGCCCTCTTGTTGAAATCACTACCTTTTTAAACCCGAGAACTTCCATCGCCCTCCAGAAAATCAAGGCTCCGGCTAGAATCACATCGGCCCTTTTGGGCTCCATTCCGGGCATTGCGTTACGCTCAGCAACACTTCGCCACTTCAACTCTTCAACGATACGATGAGCATCACCTCGAGTAATCTCAAAACCATCAATTTTGGTTCGATCAAATTCTTTCAACCCCAATTGAATCATCGCCAAAGTCACTGCAGTACCCGCTACCGCAACAAAGTCTTTACTCGCTGACTGAATCAATGGCTTCATCTCTGAAAGTGCCTCATCAATCGCGGCCTCGCACTTCCAAAACTCATCATCTGTGACCGGGTCTGATTTCAAATAACGTTCGGTCATGCGAACCGCCCCAATGTTGAGACTCTTGCCGCCCGATGCTTGAACGATCTCGGTACTTCCGCCACCGATATCCATCACTACCATTCTATCGGTATTCATTCCCGGAAGAGCCGCACCCACAAATGTAGAGTTTGCTTCTTCATCACCACTTAAAACCCTGAACTGAAAGCCAAGCTCATTTTTGATTCGCGAAAAAAATTCAGCTGCATTAACTGCATCGCGCGCCTGGGCCGTGCCGACCGCAATAACCTCATCAGGACTCATGCCGAACTGTTTTATAATTTCAGCATATTTTTGAAGGCACTTCCAAGTTCTCTCAATCGCATCAGCATGAAGCATTTTGGATTGATCAACCCCTTGCCCTAGACGAACCACATTCGATTCATCATGCCAAATGGTTTCACCTTGCTTCACCAGAAGTAAACAAGTATTAGTACCGAGATCAATTGAAGCGACTTTTTGATTCATCATCATCGACCAAAAATACCTTTCAATGGATTACCGCCGCCAATTGCTTTTTTCACCGCGTCTTGAACGACATTTTTTACTTTTTCTTTCGCTTCTTCACCAATGGCCTTGGTGGCGCGGCCCAATGTCACACCTGCGAGGTACTCAGCTGATGAAGTATAGTTCGGACATGGCGAGCTCCATTTACAGCCAACCGTGATCGGAAAAATCAAAGGCTCATTGTCGCCTTTTGCAAGTGCATTGATAATGGTCTTGTTACCGACCGTCACATTGATCGGGTCAACCAGATGCTGGCTATCGATCAGTTCCCACTTTGCATCAAGAGACTCATCAATCAATCCCATTTTAGTGTAGCCTTTGATGTCGATTCCGCTTTTGACAGCTGCTTTTGCAAAGAAGTTTGGAGCTTCGAGATAACCATTTGCCAAAGTGAATTGACTCGAAACCATTTCATAGCGGGTTTCCTTGTTCAGGGATATATTCACTTTTTTTCCCTGTAATGCAGGAACTTTCGCAGCAATTTTTGCAATTGAATCACCTAAAGCCGAATTTGCCATGCGGGCCGCATCGATCGACTTGAACATTGCATTTGCAATCTTGAAATCACCTTTCAATTGAAGCTTCTTCTTGATTTCATCTGCGTTGAAACTAGAGCCGGCACCTTGCATGTTAGCCGAGAGATTTCCAATGATGGTGTCCTTGAAAGATTGAAATTGAGACTCAACCGCCTTTTGGATATCAAGCCCATTTACACTCAAATTCATAGTATATTGC
>CALPVV020000094.1 GCA_943327105.2 Nitrosovibrio sp. Nv4 | reverse complement strand
TCGTACGCATTCATCGTCATGCCTGGTGGATTCGGGACATTAGACGAGCTTTTTGAAATTGCTACCCTGATTCAAACTGGAAAAATGAAGGGCTTCCCCGTGATTTTGATTGGGAAAGAATACTGGAAACACCTGATCGATTTTTTGCACAACCCACTCTATCTTTATGGCGCAATTGACAATCAAGATCTGAAACAGATCAAATTGACCGACTCCCCTTCCGAGGCCATCGGATGGATCATCAAATCATCAAAAAAGCGCTTTGGGCTTCGGTTCATGAAAACACCGAAAGCACGCAAAGCGCTTCTTGAAAAAGGACTATAATTTTCGATCTTAGTACAAAGTCTGACTGCAAATATCCTGAGCGCGAATCAAGGTTCTTTTGTATTTTCGCTCAGCAGATTGATAGCGCTTTGAAAGTTCAGCCACCTCTTGTTGAGTCATCTCTTGAGCAGCCTGAAGACGTTTTGCCACTTTTAAAGCATTCGACAAGATCCCGCTTTTCTTCGCAGCCAAGCCAACATCTG
Source organism: Nitrosovibrio sp. Nv4 (assembly GCA_943327105.2). GTDB lineage: Bacteria > Bdellovibrionota > UBA1018 > UBA1018 > CAIMNF01 > CAIMNF01. The sequence continues at coordinate 7,502 of CALPVV020000094.1, read as the reverse complement.
CGATCATCTCTTTGCAAAGATCGTGATTCGGTTCGCGAATGATTTCAGCATGCGCAATCGACGATTGAGTGGTGATGATGGTCATTCCAAATAATACAACAGTTAACAGTTTCATTTTTTTAATCCTTATTTATTAATCACTACATTTCCGGTTTTTTTCGAAATCAATTTCACGCTTTTCAGTGAGCAGTAGAAGGTGTCCTTGTCGGTCATGAACTCAGTCAAGCGATCCAAGGATGCAAGCGTCACTTGAGCATCGTACAACTCTTCACCATTCACTTTTACCAATACATTGAAAAGTACAGGTGTGACCGAATTCATTTTGATGCAGCCAACGCTCGCACCTGTTTCAGGACCAGTGGCAACTTCCTTACTCCATCCATTGATAATTTCTGATGAGCTCAATTCATGTGCCAGTTGTTTGGGGTGAATCCTATCCACGCCAGATGCGGCATCAGCATTAAACCACTCAAAAAGCGTATCACTGCACTTGCGACGATAATTCCACCCGCGCTGCGCGGAATTGGCGTAACTTGCGATCTTAACATCCCAACCCACGTTGAATTCTTTTCTCAAAAAGCGATTCAACGCCCTACCAACGCAGCTATTGACTGAACCTTCGGCATTGGCATAAGCCACAAACGGAGCCTTGCCCATTTCGATTGGCAGGCGATTCACTACTACTTTTTTTGTAATCTGATCAGACAAACGTGTATCGGATTCTTGGCCGATATTCACTTCCAGCCCTGCGATGCCTGCCACTTCGTGGTGGATCAACTGGTAAATGCCATCACTGTTCGCATTCAGTTCACGCAAGATCAACGAACGCTGACACACGATTTGTGCGCCGTTTACCCGGTCAATTGTGTTCTTACACATGCGCTGCAAGCCGCGAACGCTGACCGAGCGATCAACAAAACTGACATGGTACGTATTGAATGCAGCATCGATCGCAGTCACATACTTTTGCAAGGTCATTCCCGCAGGTAGTGTGATCTTGTTCGCATATCCGCCCTGAATCCAGGATTGGATTTCAGAACCGATCTTACGGAACTTGCCGACATCCGGATCACCGCCATTACCACGATCCATTTGGGCGTGACTGATCGGCGCGGTCACGATCAAAGACAAAAATGCGATTTTTGAAAATTGGTTTTTCATTTTGCTACTCCTGATTTCGAAGCTTTACTTTTCTTAGTTACTTTTGGTTTTTCAGATGCAGATACACTCAGTGGATAAAACTGAATTGCCAGTTGATAGACTTCAGTCTTTTCACCTTTTTTCATCAGCGCTGACATTTTCTGGCGGAATTCGCGGATGATGGTCTTCGCTTCACCCATCTTGCTAGGATCAATTGCTAGCACCACTTCACTGAAATCACGCAGATCCACCGCAACTTCATCTAATTTTCGAAGTCCTAGTTCCATCGCGTCGCGATGCCCCTGATGAATGGCCTGGTTTTTCACATCTTCAGTGGTTCGCAGCTGCTCATGCACTCGCTTCAATGATCCATCTTGGTTTTCAACCAGCAATCCACAAGCAATTAGGTGATTCAAAACAGTTTCGGCACGGGTTTCCGTAATCTTCAACCGCTCTACCACTTCAGGAATGGCTGCATTGAATCCAGTGACATCAAACAATGCCATCACGGCATAGTGTTCCCACTCTGAAATCACTTTGTAATAGGATTCATCGAGCATGAAGCGTTCTTGATCACGAGGAATAACAATTTCATCCAGTCGGGTCTTGGTGCGAAGAAGGCTTTCGACAAACAGGGTTTCTTGCATCGGCGAAAGCATCAGCTTCTTAGCCACGCGTTGAGCGTCTTTATACGGCAGCGAACGCATGCCATTCAGCACCGCACTTAAGGTAGAAGGATGTACTTCCAGATCGCGCGCAAACGCACGTAACGAATACTGGGGGTTTGAGCGCTGTTTTTTACCCAGATATTCTTTGAGTAGATTGATGTAGTGACTTTTCTGTTCCACGTTGAGCAAATTACACAACTATTGTGTATAAATCAAACCATATGTGTACAAAGTGTAGCAAGCTACTGCTACGCCGAAACAGGATCAATGATTCTGATTGTTTTTAGGTTCACGTACCAATCGAAAGCCGATGGTGTTCTGGTCATTCGACATGCTCCCCACACCACCGCGATTTGAGATTCCGGAAATCTCCGTTTCTTCATCGAAATGACTTCCTTTGGTGACACGAAAGACTCCATTTTTCGTCCCCTGATAATCAACCACCGCACCTTTGGGCAAGTCACCAAAGTAATCTTCCACCATCTGCGAAACGTTTCCGTGCATGTCAAACAAACCGAAATCATTGGGCCTGAAATTGGCAACCGCATTGGTTTTTCCGCGTGAATTTTCCGCTGTCCAGCCATGAAACATCATCTCATCATGGCGTTCACCAAAACTGTATTTTCCTTTTGATCCGCCTCGGGCAGCATATTCCCACTCGGCCTCGGTTGGTCTGCGATAATTCCAATGTGGGTCATTATCATTCAAGATCCGAATGATCTCGTTCTGATCATAATAATTGTACTGTTCGGCCGGGAGTCGAGCATTCAAATTGATTTCTTTACCATTGATGTGGATGGAGCCTCCCTTATCGATGAAATGGGAGTGGTTTTTTCCCGTCAGCAATGTCGCTTGCAACTGAGTCATCGGTGTCGACTGCATCTCGAATGGTCGGGTGAGCGTCACTTCGACGGCATCTTTTCCTTCGCCCATCTTAAACTTCACACCGCCTTTTTTAGCCTGTTCGGGTGTGATGATCGGACGATACTCGAAACTTTCGGGTACACCCTGCTGGTACAATGTCGACTCGACCTTGTGTTTCTCTGCATACTTCCTGAAAATTCCGAAATTCCCACCTTTTTCCATCTCGGACCGGACTGCCTGTCGTTGACGAGGTGGAAGGGCTTGCCAATAACTTTCGAAAAGATCTTTTTCCCCGCTCCCTACCTTAACCATGAGAAACCTTGCTTTCGATTCGAAGTCTACTTCCGGCTGGGATAACCACTTTTTTGCAGATTCTTGCAAAGACTCGCCGGATACTTTTCGAATGGCATTGATTTCACCGTAAATCTTCACCAAGGGTTCTTTTACCCCCCAAGAACTGTTCCCGACCTGCAAAAGAACTTCACCGAATCTGTTGTATTCCGAAAGCCCCCCACCAAGCGAGTATTCCAATCCTCGCGCTAAAGCAGATCGCCCCTGAGTGTTTTTCAAGAATGCGGTTGCCGTTGTCGTCTCGATCCAAGGCTCGATACTGGATTTCGAAGCTGAACGCTGTGAACCGAGCACAAATTCGACGGCATTGGAATTCAAACTGGTTTTAATGCTTTTAATAGCCCCCGCCATCGAGTAGGGAGTGAGGTCACTTGCCTCCAGGATCTTTTCGATCTCATTTTGATATCCTGGTTCATAGAGCTGGATCAATTGACCACGGATTTTTTTGCTGCTTTTCACGTGATAGAGCAAATGTGGGACATCGAATTTCGTACTCCTCAGCATCTTGGCTTTGAATCGTGGGGTGTCCATCAGATTCTGAATCAGATTCACCCGCTCTTCAGGCATGAAATTTCCTAACAGATCCGACAAGTTTTTATTAGACTCCATCCATTCCGAAATCAGTACCTGCTTTCTGAGGTTGAATGGTTTCTCAGGGTCACTGATCCAGCGCTTGAGTGTTTGAGCGAATTCAGGATCCGCTTTCAATCCGTAACGCTCAAAGGTCCGCATGGAAGAAATGTAGCGAATTTGGTCGTCAATTGAGCCATTTTTGAGAGCAACCGTAGACTCCACCAACCGAGTCACGTTCAGATTTTTCGACTTCCAGGATTGAGTGATTTTTCCGGGCAAGACGTTCAGCTCTTTACTCGGCATCAACGGTGATACCGGTCGTACAGGAAGCTGCATTTCAGCCCGTGAATATTCGTTTGGAAAACGATACTCATGCGCGTGCGGTTTAAATCCGAGAATGCGTTCAGATGCATCGGTCTGAATGTGGGAGTGAATGAAAAACCGGGTCATATCTTCATTCGAAATACCATTGTGATCACCCATGCTTTCAGGAAGTGCGAGTGTGTAACCCTTTTCATCGACCGAACGCCGAACTGCTTCCATCATCGCCGGCATATCGGTATGGTCGACGTTCTGAACCTTGTCGATGAATGCGACTTTTTTCATTTTTACGCCGTCTCTTGCCTCACCCAACACCACAGTGATGTGCCCAGAGGACATTCCAGCTTCATCCGTGATGGTGAAATAATGATAATTCGGATCCAGAGCACGAGTCAGATACGTATTCGATGAACAGTCCGAGCCGCCAAGACAGGAACGAAACGGGGATTCCGTCAGCGAAAGATGCCGGACGGTCTTGGCTTTTGCCTCACCACCGACTGACACCGCATTCGACTTAACCTGATCTTCGAGTCGCTGAACCACTGATGCGAGATCTTTTTCAGATGCCACACCGGTGGGCATCGAAACTCCGCCATCTTTCAGAATTTGCTTGAAGTGATCTTGGTAACCCAACTCCAGCGCGAAACGATCACGTTCATCCAGAATTTTGCGATAGGCCGACAGACGGGTCAGACCATCTGCTGATTTCAGGTTCTGCTGAATCAACGGATCATGATAACCCACCGTGTGGACCAAATCAGTGATCGCTTGCGAGATGGGCTTGGTGTCTTTTCCTGCAACCCGCATCGCCGCTCGCTCTCGAACCAGAATTTCATGCAATTTTGAAGCAAGATCCCGCATCGGGATTTTTGGATTTTTTTGGTAATATCTAAACTGTTTTGAGATGTGTTTTTCAAAAAACTGGTTGAAGTGTTCGTCCGCTTCCTTTGCTAAAAGTTTACGTGCCGTTTTGTCCTCGACGGAAATCTTGAATTTTGGTGGAGATTCGTATTGAAGGACTTTCTTCCAATAGCCCTTATTCGCATCCATGTTGAACAAATTGGAACGTACTTGCCCTGAACTTTTGATCTGCGAATCGATAAATGACTTCAACTCATCCGTTACCGGGAACTTTTTCTCTTCGATGATCAGCTGGAAATTCCGGAATGGATCTTTCTTCAAATCCGGATGATTCTTAAATTCATTCACCAGACGATCCATGGTGTCGTTTTTCAAATTGGTATTCGGATCACCAAAGCGCATCTTCCGGTAAACTTCAAATGCCTTTTGCTGATCAGGATTGCTCAAATCCGGCTGTAGACCGTTCGTGAAGCCATCGAGCAATTCATCCAGTGTTTTGATTTCGTGCTGATCGGATTGGGTGTGTGAAGTTACCGTCTTCAGAATCCGATTGAAATCTTCAGAACAATCCTTGGCAAATGACACAGACGAACTGATGATCATCATCAGCCCAAAAAACGATAGAATCCGTTTTTTTAAATATCCGCTCACGCCAGGGTTCTCCTTCCTGACTGATCGGTTTAAAATCATGAATCATTGATACGAAATAAACGTCAAAACTTTGCCACAAAGGAAGTAATCAAGACTCTATCGGAGTTAGAGACGGTACCGGCAGGTGGTTCGTTATTGAATCGAAACTCATAGGATGTTTTAAGTGAAAAATAAACTGACAATGCCGCAGAAAGTGAAAGAGCACTGTTGATTTGATACCCTTTCCAACGAGTCAAATTGGGCAAGTATTCAAAGTGCAATTTACCCGATACGCTCTCGATCCAGTAATTTTCAATTTCTGAATAAATTCGCATGAACTGAAGGTCTTGAAAATTATTAGGGTAATTCTCCCGCGCGTATCGATATCCGGCTTCAGCGAACCAAATCAAATCTTTTTCTCTTTTATAAAAATTCAATTTAACGCCTGCATCCGATGCGTAACGCTGATTGATTTTCTGATAAATATTGCTTTCAACCAGCTGACCCAGATACCCACTGATCAAGGAACTGAACAAACGTTCGTACTTGAATCCAGCACTCCAAAAAAGGGATTGTTCAATACCCTGATTTGAAGATCGAAGATATCGGGCATTAAAGTGAAACGCATTGTCACTGCCTTCCCAACGATTGTGTTGTTTGGCGGAAAGTGAGGCGACATCGGTATTCCCAGAAGTCAACACATAACCCAATTCACTTTCGTTACGAAATAAGGTTTCAGCAGAGGCGCCTAGCGACACCCAAGGAAACAGAAAAAAAATCAGTAGAAATAGACAAAGTTTCACCACTCCATTTGAATGCAAAACGGGCGCCAACCCTATCCGGATCGGCGCCCGCCAGCGATTAAAAATAAACAACCGATCAATGACTGAAGGCTTCAGTGAAATAACTCGTCAAGCGAGCAGACCATTCAGCAGACCAGGTCTGATCGAAGCTCACTTCGGAAGCGATCTCCAGAACGCGCAACTTTTTCACCATAGATCGGTATGAGCGGTACCCCAACCCCTTGGATTCTTCGATCACTTTAGGATAGAGGCATTTGGTCCAAACCTTCACCACATCAATGACGCGAAGGCTAGTCGGAACCGATGCTGCGAACTGCAGATACTCTTCCTGAGTTTCAGCAGCCAATCCCATCAAGCTCCATTCCTGCAAATACTTTGACAAGGTGAACGCCTGGACATCAACCATGCTGTTGATGAACTGGGCTTTCAAATCCACATACGCTTCCGGATGATTCTTCTGAAGGTGGCTGGCGATCATCGCGATCTTGACAGGATCTTCCGCATCCAATTCCAACAAAGCAACAATCGGATCATGATGACGCAAACCCTGCTTTTTCAAAAAGTGTTTGAGCGTAACCATATCCAGACGATGACGGTTCGGATGCATCAGACTGATCAACTTGTTGAGTCGGTCCATCTTGCCAAAACCAGTAACGGAAACGCCATCCAGACTTCCATCATCATCGGCAGCAATCGCAATCACCATACCTTTTTTTCCACGCAGTTTGAGCGCGTGTTTCACCTTTTTATGTAATTGCTTGAAGTGGAAAAACTGATCCTTGCCACCGTAAGCGATCACGTTTTCGCGGAACTTGAGAACACGGTCCAGAGACAGTTTGCCCCAGAGCATGATTTCATCGAATGGAATGACACCAAAAGTGGCAGCCATTTGAGGATTACCCAATGCGGTAAATGCCAACACCGATAACACGTGGCCAGCTTCGACTACGACATAAGCGATTCCGAGTCCCAGGCCTTGGGTTCGCATGATCATGCGCGATTCCCTATAAACTTCTGTCCAGTAATCCTTGAATCCGTCCACAAAACGGGTTTTGTGACCCGTTTCTTTTTCCAAAATGGATTCCAATTCCTGAATCAGGGCCGTCGGATCTTCACCGGTGATCAACTCTGGTTTTGCAACCAAGCGTTCGGTCAATTGATCCATCATTGCTTGACGGATCAATTCATTGTTCTGAATCACTGTGCTTTGCACCTTCATTAGAAACAGGTTTTTATCAAGTTCATTGACTTGCTTCCACGCGAATGCGGAATGCGAAGTCAGCAGTAAAAT
>CALPVV020000093.1 GCA_943327105.2 Nitrosovibrio sp. Nv4 | reverse complement strand
CGAGTGTCGCTTGGGTAGCAGCGGTTCTCATGGTTGTTTGTCTGGCATTTTTCTCTAAAAATTCTCCGTTTCTGTATTTTCAATTTTAAAAGATATGACGAAATATAAAAAATTTCTTACGCATTTTACGTTTGCTTTCATACTGGTCATTATCGTGATTTTCGGTCTGGTTTCGGCAATGGATCCGTTTCGGAATCTGAATTTTCCCTGGCGAATCGATTTTGTTTCTGATCGGAATCCTCCCTATAAGCGTTTCAAGTTATTGAATGATGCTGAGGGTGTTACTGATTTGGTGATCGGTTCTTCAACAAGTGAAGTATTCGTACCCCAGGTACTCAATGACCGTTTTGGAGTCAAAGCATTTGCTTCTAACTCAGGCGGTGCGAGTTTGCCTCTTCGTTTATTGATGATTCAACATGCGCTTGCTGTTCAGCCAAGTTTGAAAAGAATCATCTATGTTGCTGATCTTTTCGAGTTTTCTAAGCCTAAAGTCGATAACACTGTTTATTACCAACCGGAAATGATGAAGTATCTCGATGGTGATATCGCCATGCTTTCAAAGCTGGATTGGACACTTCGATTCAATGATTATTTTTCATCGCTCGTCATTGATCGGTCGATCAGGACTGCAAAAGATTATTTGGCGTTTAATAAAGGAACCTATGGGTCTGCCTATCATGCAGATGGCTCAACCACTCAATCAATGATTGGTGGTCGTTCGGGCGATGTTCTTGAAAATCGTGTTAAATCTTCTGCTCTTGGCATGCAATCGGTTTATGGCGAGATGAAAGACCTTGATCCGGATTCAGTTTTGATTTTCAAAAGACTGGAACACCTGATTGCTGAACATCCGAATGTGGAATTGCATTTGATCATTGCGCCATTTCATGAGCTTTTTTATGAGCATTACAAAACTGACTTTGAAAAAACCCGGCTTTATTCTAAGTGGGTGAAGATGATTCAATCAGTGCAAGCCAAGAATATTCTGGTGCATGATTTTTCGTACCCGCAGTATTTGAAAGCCGGAATCGATTTGAATGACCGCTTTTGGCAAGACGGAACTCACTTTACCTCCGAGCTGATGCTGAAGATGGCTGAACAGATTTATCCTTCTCGTTAGAATGTGCTTGTTGATAAGGACAAGGATTCAAAAGGCATTGGGCAACATTGTCGCGTTGTTTGTTTTGTTTTTCAGTTCTCATTTCTTCTGTCCATCGTTCATCGTCATTGAAGTCAAGCTGTTCGGCTGAAAACTGTTGCGAACAGTCCCTGATTCTCATGACGTAATTGGTAATGGCCTGAACATCTTTTTTATTCACGGTTTCTGTGTTCATTTGTTCAAGGCATTCTTTCAGTTTTCTGCTGCCACTGCAGTGTTTTGAAATCAGCCTCATCATCTTGGTTACGCCGACATTGTAACTTCCGGCAAGCAAGAGCAGGGAATCGCCTTTGTCCATCCCCTCAATTTTGAAGTCGCCTTGTTCATCGAATTCTACTTTTAATCCGCTTGAACTGGTTGTAAACGCGAGCATGTCTGTTTTCAGCGATAGGGCTTGCGCTAAAAACGCCTGACGGTAGCAAGTCAGGTCATTTGTGCAAAGTTTGTGAGGGGCATTGCGTGTCCCTTTCCAGAACTCCCTCCAAATGTTCGCGATTTCCCGTTGTGCCCGGTTCATTTTTTCTTCCCTTGGGCTTGAGGCGCTTGCAATGATTCGATTTGCAGAGTTGTTGATCGATCGCCGCAAGATCGTATTCATGTAGTCGATATTTGAAGGTTGAATTTGTGAATACCCCATTGCGCCGACACTTGATTTAGCATCATTCTTGAATCGGCTCTCGACGTAAGCTTGGCAGGCTAAAAAGGAAAAATCGATTCCTGACGATTTTGCCGCTAACCCGATATATGGTCTGAGTTTTTGCTTGAAGATGCAGTATTTGTCTTTTGGGATCGAACATCGAAAGTATTCTTCGGTTTCGGTGGGGTTCTTTGGTTGAAACTTGCTATTGAGGGTAAGTACGGCGACGTCTTTCGTGGCACGGGTATAATACTCCGGATAAAACAATCGAGCTCGATCACTTTTTTCAAGAAATTTTGCCAGCGCCTGATAAAGGGCATGCCCCTTTAGATTGCTGGATGGGTGTTCATCGTCGCTAGGGACATCGAACCCGAGTTGTCTTGATATTTCAATTTCGTTTTGATTCATGAATGCCGGATTAACTCCGCATCCTTTGTTGTCTTTGTTCGGGCTACAGGAACAATTAAGCGGCTGCATGGTGGGAGCAGGTGTTGCCGACCAAGATGTCGTGATCAGTAATGAAACAATCCAGACCATCATCAATTAACTATTTTAACGGAATAATCGAGGAATTCTACCTAAAGACTGTAGGCTTCAACATGTTCGAAAGTATTTTCGTGAATTGCGGCAACTGTGTCTGCAGAGACACTCTTGTTATTGCCAAATGTCCGGTATTGGCGTTGCACGGGAATCGTATAGACCAAGATTGCCCAATCCGAATTGATCTTCAACGAGTCGAAGAATCGAATAGTGGTTTACCGGCGTGTTGACAACGGTACCCGCTTTTACATTTGCCCCGATGAGAAGGGTGAAAACGCGGTTGGTGCCGAAATACGATTCAGTTTCATCATAGGTGATTACAAAGAGAGTCTCACTCATGATTTTTTGATCAGCGAGAATAGTGCCGAAAGCAGATGCAAACCAAGACGATGCCTGATTCGCATCAGTATCGTGACCATCATGATTCAAATCAGGAACAAACATCGAGTAGGCTGGAAGTGAGCCGGTTTGGGCATCAGCATAAAATTGGTTGGCATTGACGACTTTTGCGCATTCACTTGGGTTGTTTTGTACGTCGATGAAGCTAAGAAATGGAACGTGTTTTCGAACGTATTTTCCCGATCGTTTTCCCAGGTAGCAGTTTCCAGGGTATCCCTCTGCATACGCCTTCCATGTCAATCCTTTGCGAGACAAGAGTGTTCCAAGGTGATTGCTGTTCAAGTTGTATTCACCATCAAGCAGAACCCCTAGTGGGCTGCCCGCTACCATGGCGATGTAATTGGGCTGTGATGGGTGGGTGATTGCCGTGAATTGGGTGAATAGTGCACCGTACTTTACCAGCGAATTGAAATAAGGAGCCTTTAGCGCCTCATCGTAATCGGCGTTTTCAAAAATGATATGAATCACTTTTTTGAAATTCGGAGTGCCGGCGAAGCATTGGGTTGAAATAAAGATACCAAGCAGAATACGCAACATATTGGACTCCTAATAATTCAGAATAGTTAAGCTTTTTTCAAGAACATGGTCTTCAAGACCAGCGTGCTTCCGTTCACGTTGCACTCGATGTTGTCAGGATCACCGATCAAGTGAATTTTTTTGATCAGATCACCACGTTTCAGGTCACTTGAGCCACCTTTGACTTTGAGGTCTTTGATCACCGTCACGGCATCGCCTTCATTCAGAACAGCGCCATTTGAGTCTTTAGTGACTACTGATTCGAGTGCTTCTGATTTTCCAAGCAGCGAGATAATGCTTTCTAGCCACTGTTTTGCTTCTTCTGCATCACCAAACCATCGGTTTGCTTCCATGCCCAAGTCTTCAACGATGGTATTTGATTTTTCTATAAAATCTTTCGCCTGAGCAATCACTTGGTTTTGTTTTTCGATCGAAGAAGCCTTCATGAACGACTCTGTGCTTTGGGTGTCGCTTTCAGCGTCTGATCCTGAAAAGTAAGTGGAAAGGAATGATTGTAACTCGGGTGATTGATTCAAACTCATGATGGGGGACGGTACACTAGGGGGCTCTTTCAGGCAAGGTTGAGTCGTACTTTGAAAGTCATAAGGGCAATGCTTGCATCCCGACTGGCAACAATACCCGCGTTTCAGGTGATAGGCTTCGGTGAAGACCATTCTGCCATCGGGTAAATAGTAGTAATCGTTAGGGTACTCAAGTTTTTTTTGCGATGTCACAAGAACAGATTGTAGCGTACTATGGTGATGGATTACAGATGAAAGAGAAGAGGTTCTGATGAGTGCTCAAGAATGCGTGTCATGTGGCAAGCCCAAGGCAGTTTTGAATTGTGATGTATGCCAAGACCCAGTGTGCAAAAAATGCGATCAGATTTTGGCTCGGGACACGTTCTCTTTTTTGCCTGTGGTTCCTGAAGCATTGTCGCACATGCATTATTGCAATAATTGCCATGACTCGATCGTTGCGCCCGAGCTCGAGGCTTATGACGAGGTGATGGAACAGGCCAAGGCGGTTTATGTTTTTTTCACCACTCAACGTAAAGAAATACCGTTGATTAGAAAAGAACGCGAAGTTCTCAAGGTTAAAGATTGCGATGATCGCGATGAGACCATTTTGCGTCTTGCATTTCTATCGGCAAAGCAGGGATTCAACGCAATCATCGAGGTTGAAGTGAATGCAGAAAAGGTGAGAGATGGCGCCTACCAGACTTCACGGTGGAGCGGTAAGGGCGTGGCCGCCATGGTAGATGGACAAAAGGTGGAATTGCAAGACAAACGAAAAGCGATGTATCGCTATTAATTTCATCCAAAAAGCTTAAAAAATCAGTTATAAATTTCATATGAGCAAAATTTCAGCTAGTCACATTTTGGTAGATCACGAACATGAAGCACAAGACCTCATCAAGAAATTGAATGATGGAGCGACTTTTGAAGAACTCGCGATGAAGCATTCAAATTGCCCATCAGGAAAGCGCGGTGGCGCATTGGGTGAGTTTGGTAAAGGCATGATGGTCAAGTCTTTTGAAGATGCAGCATTTGCACTTGAAGTCGGCAAAGTGTCTGGAATCGTAAAAACCCAATTCGGTCACCACCTCATCAAAAGAACCAAGTAAGTTAACCCCGAACAATCCGGAGCATTTTACATGTTAATGTTGCATGCTTTGAGGTCTCGTCCTGTTCGTCGGCTTTGGTTGGGGCAGGTTGGTTCAACCGTTGGTGATGAGCTCTATAAGTTGGCGTTCATCTGGTTGGCTGTCGATATTCTAGGCTCCGACACTGGGTTCATTGCTTCACTTCAGTATGCAGTAGTCATTGCAATTGCCCTGTTTGGTGGTCACATCACCGATCGCATGCGCAATGATCAAGTCATGATCAGAATTGATCTGATCAGGATGCTTCTTTGTATCATTCCGGTCATTCCATTTTTATTGGGCTACCCGAATTTTTTAGCCTTAATTATCCCCACACTTTCAATTGTCGCTTTGGGTGCGCTTTTTGATCCTGCACTTCAAGGTGCGTTGCCCATTCTTGCCCGAGATCAGAAAACTTTGCGAGCGGGTAATAATTTGATGGGTACGACCTATCGGCTTGCGCGAGTCATTGGCCCCAGTTTGATCAGTATTCTTTCCGTCTGGTTTCAGCCTTTCTATTTTTTCATTCTCAATGCGATCAGTTACGTGTTTTCAGCAGTTTCGGTACGTTCTATCAAAAAAGAATTTGAACACGCTTCGGTCATGACTGAAGAAACCGAAAGTTTTTCATGGAAGCAGGGTTTTCTTCTTGCTCGAAAAGATAAAAACCTGATGGGCATTCTTTGGATCAAATCGGTATCTGCAGGTTTCTGGGCTGTGGGGTATACTCTTGGTTTGGTTTTATTGGCCAAAGATGTTGATCCGACCGGCTTCAATGCCTACGGATGGGTGATGGCTTCTTATGGTGTGGGAAATCTGTCATCGGCCCTGATCTTCGGGAACATTGAAAGAAAGCGTTCGGAAGAATGGCTTTATTTGGGAATTACTCTGATTGGAGTATCGTTCATGGCGCTTTATTTCTGCCATTCCATCGCCTCAATCGGTTTGTTTTCGGCAATCTGTGCAATCGGTGGCCCGATGAACGACACTCCATTCATTGAAATTGTGCAAGATCGTTTCAAAGTCAAAGACCAGGTTAAGGTTTTTCGTCTTAAAATGGTCTTTGAAAATATTTTCATGCTTTTATTCACCGTTCTTTCGCCGTTTGTATTTAATCAGTTCGGTATCAGAATCGGTATCGCCGTTTGTGGCTTGGGTTGTGTGTTGTCGGTAGCGATCGGGTTGGGTCTGAATCAGGTTCCACAAAAGGTTTGATAAACTTGATCGCTTGGTGCCGGCGGTTCCCGATAAGAGGTATTTTCATTTGTTTCTTCAAATGGGTTCAACAAGATTTCAACCAGTTTTTTAGTTTTACTATAATCACCGTTTTCGGTTGCCGAGCCAAGCGCCTCTTCAACCAGATGATTTCTTGGAATCACTACTGGGTTATTCTGGTTCATGAGTTGTCGTGCTGAGGTAAGGTCACCCGGTTGGCGAGCCAAGCGTTCAAGCCATGCTTTGTTCCAGTGTGTGAATTCTTCTGATTTGAAAAATGCATCATCAGGAAGTGAAGTCGATGAAAGAGCCCGCATCGTATTGGTGTAATCCGTATTTTTTTCGGCCATCAGTGACAGCAATTGATTTGCTAATTCCGAATCGCCCGATTCTTCATTGCTTAGTCCAAGCTTCAGTCGCATTCCTGCCAGCCAGTGTTTCATGAATTGAGCTGGAAAACGGTCTATTTGTTCTTTTGCGAGCGCCAGTGCGCTGTCTGTATTTTCGTTCAAGAGGGGCAGAAGTGTTTCTGAAAAACGGGCCAAGTTCCATTGAGCGATTTTAGGTTGGTTGGCGTATGCGTATCTGCCGTGACGGTCAATCGAGCTGAACACAGTTTCGGGATGGTAAGTGTCCATGAATGCGCATGGACCATAATCAATGGTTTCGCCCGCAATGCTCATGTTGTCGGTGTTCATGACTCCGTGAATGAAGCCCACATGCATCCATTGAGCGATGAGTTTTGACTGACGGTCAATGACTGCAGATAAGAATGATAAATACGGGTTCTCTGAATTCGCCAGTTCCGGGTAATGGCGTTGAATCGTGTAGTCTGCAATGATCTTGAGTCCATCAGGTTTCTGTACACCTGCTGCATATTGAAAGGTGCCTACGCGAAGATGGCTACTGGCTACACGGGTGAGAATTGCACCAGGGAGTGGTGTTTCGCGATAGACGGGTTCACCGGTAGTAACAACGGCCAAGCTGCGGGTGGTTGGAATGCCCAAGGCATGCATTGCCTCGCTGATGATGTATTCCCGAAGCATAGGCCCCAATGCCGCTCGACCATCGCCTCTGCGTGAGTATGGTGTTTGACCCGGGCCTTTGAGTTGAATATCAAAACGACTGCCTTGTGGGTCAATGTGTTCACCTAGCAGAATGGCGCGACCATCGCCGAGCATGGTGAAGTGACCAAATTGATGACCTGCATAAGCTTGGGCAAGAGGTGTGGCCTGATCTGGAATCAAGTTTCCAGAAAAATAACCCACATTTTCAGGTTGAGTGAGTTCAGTTTCATTCAAGCCGAGGGTTTTGGCTAATGCGTGATTGAAGATTGCCATTTCAGGCTTTTTTACCGGAGTAGGCAAGACGAGTTGATAAAAATGAGAAGGAAGAGAGAGATAGCTGTTTTGAAATTTAATGAGCATATCTCATTCGTTATTGCTCAATTTCAGGGCATTTGATACCCCCAAATGATGTTCAGTATTTTTTTGATGTTCTTTTCTGCTGTTGCATCTGCTCAAACACCTTCTGTTGATGACTTTTGGGAAGCGCTTCAAGAGAATGATTTGCAAACCGTAAAAAGTTTATTGGCTTCAGGTGTATCTCCTGACACCGAGTTTAAAACAGATACCGCGCTGACGTATTCGGTCAAGCACGATTCGTTGGATATGACCCGTTTGCTTTTGGAACATCATGCAAACCCTGATCTGGTTCAACCCATTTCACAATTTACGCCTTTGATTGTCGCTGCAAAATACAATCAGGCCGATGCATTGAGTTTGCTTCTTGATTATCATGCCAATGTCAACTTTACCGGCGTGTTTGGCCGTGGGCCGTTGCATGTGGCGGCACTTCATCATTCGCTCGATGCCGCCCGCGTTTTATTGCAGAAGACTGACATTGATGTGAATGCACGAGGTTCACTTTGTCCTCTTGCTGTTGCTTCTCGACAAGGTCATCTTGATTTTGTTCAGTTGT
>CALPVV020000092.1 GCA_943327105.2 Nitrosovibrio sp. Nv4 | reverse complement strand
GTATGGATTGGGAATCCTATCCATGAGTGAAGCGGCAGGCATTCCGGATGAAATCAAACGCATCCAGAAGTGTTATGCTTTATTTGTTCAAAAACGCATTCTTAAAACAGACCCACTCTACCAAGCTGTAAAAAATAAAGAAATGACCGGCACTGAAGCCTGCATGGAACTGCTATCCAAGGCCGATTTGGATTCAAAGACGGGAAAGATCAAGGAAACCCCCCCCAGTGAAGACGGGGTTGGTAATAGAATTCTCAGCACGTTTAATAATTTTCACCAGCGAATGCTTTCGAACCAGGACCTGACGGATTCGACGAATCAAGCTGCAACAACCTCCTTATTTGACAGTTACGAACCCGCCTATCAATTTACTTACAGCATCTTCAAACCGGGTGAAAAATTTTCAAATCTAGTTACTCGTGATTTTCATATCAAAGCGATTCGTTACTCAGCCTACGGCTCGGATAAAAGAAGAGAACCCATTAAAAACGCTCTTCAACAGGGCTCCAAAAATATAGGCCATAAAACATGGACCCCAGACCTTGTACCGCATGGAATCTTGATTGGATTCGAAGAAGACAAAAGAACAAATTCGATCGTAGCCGATAAGATTTTTTTGTCAAATTCAATTCAACCTCGCGAAAACGATGGTACGGTCAATACAAATAAACACTTCGGTAGTGGAGTCATCGGCAGCCAGTCATACATGCATAGCATTTACGGCGAACCACCTTCACACTATCGAGCTTGGTCGAGAAGTGTGATTTCGGATCTGCTTTGTCGAAAACTTCCCGTATTGCGAACTACAGATGTAAATAAATTAACAAGAGAAGATTCTGACTTTGCTTGGCGACAAGGGGTATCTTGCATGCAGTGCCACGAAACGATTGATCCGCTCCAAGCCACAATTCGAAATCGAATGGCAGTGGGCACATTCATCAACATACCGGGCATCACTGCACCTCAATATTGGTTTGATCAAAAAATAACTAATAATGAAATCCTACCATACCCTGAAAGCACTTCTGATCAGGCGTATAAGGAATATGCGAAACGTCCTCCTATTGGAAAACTAAAATTCAGAAACTATGAAGGTGATTTAATTGAAAAAGATATCGGCGGAACCAAGGGCTATGGAAACTATCAATCGCTGGGGCAAGCACTTCAAGACACCGATGACTTTTATGCATGTGGAGCTAAGCGATACTATTATTTTTTAACTGGGATCGATACAAACTTGGAACCCATTGCTTATCCTTATGGATTTAAACCCACACCTTTTGAGAAGAAACACCGTGATCATGTGATCAAACTGGGTACAAAACTCAATAAGGGTCAAAACGTAAAAGCAATCCTCGAAGAAATCATCAAATCAAATACATTCATCTATCCAAATCAAGGGCTATAAATATGAATCGTCGAAATTTTTTAAAAAAATCACTCGGGGGCCTGGGCTCAGCAATCGTCGCGGCTCATCCACTAGAAATATTTTTGAGCAATGTACTGAGTGGAGTGTTTCAAAACAGCTACGCGCAATCAAATGGAATTGATGAAACATTTCTGGAAAAAAAAATCATCAGCTTGAGACTCAACGGTGGTCCACCCCGCTGGTACTGGGATTTGCCCCTTATCCCGAATGGAACTGATTCATTCTTGTATGGAAGTGATCGAAAAACCTCAATGCTCTTCACTAGAATGAATCCTGACAAAAACGGAATTCAAGGCTACTTGGGTGAGTATGCCACTACGAAGGTGGGTAGTAGCTACTATCTTCCTTATTTATGGTCTGGAAAAATTCCAACATCAGATGGTAGCTCCGTACTCATGAGTGACCTCGCTAAAAATATGATCATGATGCGAGGGATTCAAACGATTAACTCGCATCCCACCTCAAGAGACATGATGCTTAACCCCACTAACACTGTTTCACTGGGCGGGTTAGTTGCTGATCGATCGAAATCCCCCATTCCAGCCGTCAGTAAAGAATCACAAATTGGATCTTATAAATCCCAAAAGGGGATTCCTGAAATTTCTCTTTCTACTTTAACGAGTAAACCAAACCCATTTGAGTCGGTCTTAAAGCCGTTTACAAAAACAAAAAATCTCATCTCAATCAAAGAAGGTACAAGCACTTCTAATGCAATCGAAGATGCTCTACGCATCATGAAAAAAACCTCAGATGCACAACACCCCTTCTTACCGACCACCTATCAGGATCGGATCAATGCAAAAAAAATGCTCAGTAAAACATATGCTGGTCTTGATGAGGCGTATATTGATCTCTTTAACAAATACAAAGATCTAATTAGTCGATCTTTTGGCGAGGCCTCACTACGCATGGAGGGTGTAGATGACTTACAAATTGCCGGAACTAAAAATCTTGTTTTTCAAATAAAAGATGATATGAAAGCTTATTTCAATGGCTCTGATCTCTCGGCCATTACCGACAAAGACACAACAATTGAACACCTGGCCGAATCATTTGCGGTCGCTGAATTCATGATTACCGGTTCAAGCCCAAAAAGTAACTTTGAAAAAAGCTTCTCTGCATCAGTAAGTGTTTTTCAGAATAACTTGGTCTCTAATGTCATTCAATTAAGTGACGGAACGAATACTTATAAAACAAGCGACCCCCATTTTACCGGTTCTTACGTCGCATTGGTGTTGTACTCCAGAATGTACCGTGCCCTTTCTGCATGCTTGTATGAATTCAGAAAACAGCTTCAATCGAAAAACATCGGAAATGGCAAAACACTCTTTGATGAATCCGTCATCACGATCACCTCCGAATTTACCCGTAATGCCCTAAACAGCGGAAAGGGATCCGACCACGGTTGGGAAGGTGCGAACTACACCATCATGTCGGGAATGGTTCAAGAACTCATTGTATTTGGGGATATCTATACTGATCCGAATCGTTCTAAAAACGGCGAAGTAAAAAACTCATATTGCAACTCTTGGGGCCATGGCGCACCGATGAACCTTTGGAATAACAAAACTGCAATTGGCAATGCGATATCTACCGTATGCACCATGCTCGATGTGTTTCCATGGATCAACCCCAATAATCCTTCCATCGTTCAAAAAGATAAACAAACAGGAAAAGTGAAACCTACCTATGGTAACCCCGAAAATCCCCTCATACCAAAGAACGTGGATTTTCCAAAGAGTTAGATATGAACAGAATATTAATTCTTGCCCTCATGACCTTTATTTCCGGATGTTCAAAAATGGGTACTCTCCAATTCACGGAAGAAAGCGTTTCACTTAATCGCAATCCTGCAGAGATTTCAGAAGGTAAAACCGAGGAAACTCCATCTGAATTAATCATGGGAAATCGCTTTTATGTAGATTCCGTGTTTGAACAGGTTTTCGGAAATCCTAGTGGTGATATTTATTTTCAACCTGAATTCGGTGGAAAATGTGATCAAAACATTTCACCGTTTGTGATTGATAACAAGGTTGAATTTCAAAAAACACGGTGCTTTGGAAACTTAAATAAAGACATCCATCCCGTATCGAGCGCGATGCGGTATTCGACCACCATGAAGCGCTGTGAAGCAGTAATTTTTAACGACATTTTATTTTCAAAAGCAATGGCAAAGGTTTTCACGGATTGGAAACCAAAATCAATGGACGCGAAATTCAAACCAACTCCTGAATCGATCAAACTGGCGTACGACCTTTTTTATCAAAGTGAGGAACCAAGCAAAGAGGTGATCGATGCATTACTGATAGTGGCAGAAACCAAAACCACCATCAACGAACAATGGCAGCACATCTTTCTCACTCTTTGTATTTCACCGGGTTGGCAGGCGATTTAAATCAACATTCCCAAACCCAAAGCCCAAAGGGTGGATGGTTTTGCGATGTATCTTCCGAATTCTGTTTCGAAGTAGTAATTCTGAAACCGCCACTGGGTAAACAAAGTGGCGGTAAAACTGAGTGGTCGATCTTGATTGATCGAATAGCCCGCAACTGAAGGTGTGGTCAGTGTTTGCTGAAGAAATAGCCCAGCCACCTTGATACCCAACAGCGATCCAGTCGAAGAAACCACTCTTGCCCCTGAAACGGACAACCTGCCACCATAAGCCGGAACAGAACTTTGCTGGTAAGTTGAACTTCCACTAATGTTACTAACGCCACCGTATCCATAAAGACCGGCGAGTTCGGCACCAAATGACCAGAAACTATTTTCATAAGTTAGCCCAAGTCCAAGCTGATAACCCATATTATTGGCAAGCAACGCGGTTGAACTAGATGGTCCCGAAAGGGTTGCCTCGGTTTGCCAACTGACAAAATCGAGGAACGCACGCTTTTTGAAGCCATATTTTTTGGTTTCCAAATAAACGTAGTGTGCATTCAATTCTTCAGATGCGCGATCTACTTCTGATTCGCGATATTCCAGTTTCTCCAAAGCCGACTTTAAAAAGAAAACATCATCACGATCTTTTTTAGTAACTTGTTCGGTCGATTCAGTTTTGGCAATTTTCGCGTTGTAACCAATATAAATATCGAAAATCAGTTTTTTGTAATCTTCGCCAAACTCTTCAGCTTTAAGCACCTTACCTTCGCGAATAGCCGCTTTGATTTTCTTTAATTCCTTCGGATACGATTGATTGAACTGAATCACCAACTGATTCAAATTTTGAGCTTTAGGTTGTGCCGATGCAGAACACCATGCAAACGAGCATAAAATTAATAATGAATAATGAAATCTTTTTTTCATAACCATAAATGGGTCTGCAGCAAGAGCATCCAACGATCGATGGTAGATGCGTTTGAGTTAAAAACACGTGAGTTATAAAGATCCGCTCTCAACTCCAACTTCTGTATCGGGAAATATTGAATACCTGGTCCCCATCGCACCACTGAAGAGCTCGAAGAGAGATCGGTTTTTTGATACTCAATGTTTCCGATAAAATATAGACCACGAATCGGCCTAGAGTAGGTTTGCAATAATCCGTATCGCCCAACCGAATCACCCTTGTTCCCCAAAGAATTTTTTTCAGTTTGACCGAGCTCAAAAAGTAATGCCGAACCATCATTAAAACTAAGTCTTGAATGAAGGGCATAGCTGGCTAACTTCACATAATCGTTTTTCGAATACATGAATGATCCACCGACACGATGGTCATTCCACAATTGGCGTTCAACCTGCAGGCTTCCACCTTTTTGTCGAAATTCTTTTTCTTGATACAAGCTACCGACAAAACCGTGAACCGCACCTTCCCAACCGTTCCACAGCCCATGTACCATGACACCGTGGGTTTGATCGTTCTGAGTCACTTCCGGCATAAATCGGCTAAAGGCAATGTGTTCTGACACCCTCAATCCGTAGGCTTTATCCATGAATCCGGCATAAACACCAATTTCAGGTGAAATGCGATAACCCACATAGTGCTCGCGCGACCTGACGTACTTGTTTTGTTGGCCAACACTTTTTGCTTGTGATGAAGGGGGATTGTAACCAAATTCACCAACAACGGTGAGACGGTCATCCTTTAAAAACTTTAGCACTAATTGACCACTGGCTTGCATGTTGATCCAAGTACTCTTTTGAGTGCTCGTTCCAAGTGCTGATACCATCTGCAAACCACGATAATTTAATTGTGCACGAACATGATCTTGGACCGGTGTTCGAAATAAGAATCCCGATAGAGACGCTACTTTTTCTTCGTTCCAAGATTTCGGATAAAACGCACCCGAAGAAATTCCATCGGCACCGACCGAGCGACCATAGTCGGTCAAGGGCCCATTCCCCATCGGGTTAAAGTGGCAGTTCGTACAAGACGGGTACCCGTGAGCAATAAATTGAGGGTACGCTTGTGCGAATTGTGAAAAAAACATCATCAACAATGGCAACCAGATGTACTTTTTCATGGCATTTCATTGATCCATTTTTTAAGGAAGATATATTCTTCGCTGGTAAGATCACCAGACGGAGGCATGGTGCCACTTCCGCCATTTCTAGTGAGCCGTTTAATCAATTCGGAAGTTGTGGCATTTTTTTTCGTAATGACACCAGACTGATCAATCCACAGTTGATTGGAAGTAAAGCTGTTCCATTCCTGATGATGGCTATGGCAATTTGCACACTTATTTTTAATAATAGAAAAAGCCTGTGAAAAATTAGGGTCACCATCATTTGCAACATTTTCAATATATTCAAGATCATCTGATGTGCTGGAATTATAATCAGCACATGCCGTGAAAATGCAAAAAAATGCAAATAAAGGCAGAAATTTGTTTTTCATTTATTTTGCTTTGAATGTGATGGTGACTTCACCCGTTACTTCATCATTGACACCAACACCCAGATACTTCGCCGGCGGCAAGCCGAACTCAGACGCCTTAAAATTCAATTGCGCCACCAATTGGTTTCCTTTATCTACATAAGTGACTTCAATCGGTTTTTTTACTCCGGCAACTTCTAAGATGCCTTTACCGACACCGTTCGTTCCTACGAAATCTGATAAGGTCGCTTTAGGGTTTGCTTCACACTTCAAATGCTTACAAAAATGCTCGTCTCTCAGGGCCATCCCAGTTTTAAAAGTACTGATCAAGACCGTCAATTTTTCAGCTTTAAAACTTGTGCCATCTTTTACAACGTCACCCTTAAGCTTGTTGCTTTTGGCTACAAAAGAACCTGCGGGAGTGAGTTTCACATTCAGACTTAATGAATCTTCAGCTGAATAAGCATTGTTTGAACAAATAAGGCCTAAAAATAGTAATAAAATTTTCATAATATCCTAATTAAGATTGAAGTAATTAAAATGCGGTTGATAATAGATTCAGATGAGCACCAAAAAAAGACAACTTAAAAACTTACTGATCGAACCCAAGTTTCAAATGAAGCTTCTGTCTTACTTTGTTGCGCTCTTCTTCGTAACGACCATCAGTTTTTACTCTCTTATTTTGCTCTTTTTTTACCGTCTCAATCAAAAGGCACTCAGCGTAGGGATTCCACCGAAACATGTGTTCTTTGATTTTATCGGGCATCAAAAAAATGACATTGATCTGATGTTCATTGGCCTGACCGTTTTGAATCTGATCTTTCTTCTTGGGGTGGGTTTTGTTATTTCACACCGAATTGCAGGCCCAATTCATAAATTGAAAAATTATCTCTCTCAAATCATCTCTAAAGATTCGCCTGATTTTAAACTCAGAAAAAACGATTTCCTGGTAGAACTTTCCCCGATCATCAATAACCTGAAAAAACGGATTCAATCATGACCCTTCTACTTCTGCCTTTTGCATTGCTTCTCTCATCCTGCACGCAAAAGCCCGCAGCACCTTCTCTTTCTGGTGCTGTGAACGATGATGAAGTATTAATCGAATTCGCAACTCGTTTAGAAAATGATTACGACCGTCTTTATCAAGACAAGCTCAATCAATTACCTAAAAACCCTCATCCCGTAGTTGAACCCGGTTTTAAACCGAGAAATGATGACAACAACGGCGATCATCCACCAATGGAAAATAGAAATTGAGCCAAGCCCACTCACTCGCGATCCACACTTTTGATATCGGAATACGGTACCCTTCCCTGCAAGATTTCAAGAATCACTTGCTGGGTGTGATTCGGCGGTCACTCGACGATGGCGCCGGCATTGTGCTCATGCCTGAATATACGGCGTATGCGGCGACAAAGATCGCTGCGTATAAAACGCGTGAAACGCTGGCTCGCCTGATCTGGACCGAAGTGTTTCCCGATGTGATGAACCTCAGTAAAGAATATGATGCGCTTATCTGTGCCGGGAGTGCCCCGAACATTCATCGTGATTCGACATCAGGGAAATATCGCAATCGCGCCATTTTGGCGGCGAGCGGTAAATCGATTGATTCTTACAAGCGTTGCCTCACGCCATGGGAAAATGATTTTGAGCCTGGCACCCAGACCGCTTTTTTTGAATGGAAAAACCTGAAGTTTGCCAATCTTTTCAGCTTTGATCTTGAGTTTCCAGAAATTGCGTCAGAGATCAAAAGATATAGCCCTCATCTGGTGCTCGTGCCTTCGGCGACTACCGACCATCTTGATAGCGAGCGAGTGCACCGTTGCGCCTCTGCCCGCGCGGTTGAACTCGGCGCGCTGGTGGCGGTATCGGCATTGACCGGGACAGACGAGAACAACCCGCTGGTTGCTGAAAACATGGGAAAATGCGCTGT
>CALPVV020000091.1 GCA_943327105.2 Nitrosovibrio sp. Nv4 | reverse complement strand
TTATGCATACCGGACTTGTTCTGATCTTGAATTCGTTCGTTACGAAAAGAACAACGACAATACTGAAGAACGCTTCAATCGTAAATTAAGAGAGCTTTGTAGCAAAAACGAATTGCTTGTAAATGGTTGCAAGGTTGAAATCAGAGTCGACGATGTGAATGATTTTAGAAATACTTCCACGATCATTCAGAATGAACAGTTTGAAGATTGATTTAAGGAATTTTTATGAAAAAATTATTTTCTGTAATTGCTGCAGTGTTGGTTTTTGGTGGTGCGAGTTCATTTGCACAAGACTCGATTCGTGAATTGAATCAGATGAACTATATTTCAGAACTGGCAACAACCCAAGTGGCTGTTGTTGTTTACGCCAGTAAAAACGTGACTGATGACTATAATACCAGGTTGCGTGAACACGAACTTGATCTCATGCGGTTCTTTGAACAAAATCCCTTCATCAAGTTCTATTCGGTCGATTCGCTTGTTGAAGTCAATTTGACCAGAATCATGGAAGTGGGTAATACGCCTGCAATGGTGATTTACAAATTTGGTCAGCCGGTTTCCGCAATGCAATGCAGTCGATTGGTCAATTTGGATGAACTCATCCAGATGGTGAATGATCAGCTCTAATCTTTTGAGTGTTCTTGAGGGTCGAGTTGATTTTCTTCGACGCTCGGACTAAATGGACGGTCATCTGGGTTAATTTCCCTTAGCCGTTCCCGTTGTCGGGTAACATCCGAGTTCAGCACCGTATTGTCATACTCTTGAATGTCCCGATAGCCTTCGTACTGGAGTTCTGAAGCGAAGGGGATTTGATCAGTGGTGATGGAATCACCGCTTAAGATTGCTTCATCCATCGGAGTAGTCACAGCCCCTTCGCTCAAAGTTGATATTTTTTCAATTTCTAACGGTGCGCGATGTGCCTTAGTCTTTATCTTTTTTTTCATGAAATCCTCCGTTTAGATTTCAGCAATTGCCATGCCCAAGGTGATCATTGATTGCAAAATTCTTTTAATCTTGTTTTGATGGTGCCATGAATGAGAATCAGCTGGTGCTACTGGCCACGATGAAAATGCCATTCGGCAAATATAAAGATGTTTTATTGATCGACCTGCCGGAACCTTATGTCGTTTGGTATTACTCAAATGGTTTGCCTGACGGAAAATTGGGTGAATTGCTGGGTTTGCTTTATGAGATCAAGGTAAATGGTCTTGAAGATCTGGTTCGAAAATTAAAAAAATGAAAATTCAAAAGCTTAAATCTATTTGGCAACCGGCTCCTGATCGTTCCATGAATACGTTGATGGTGATTCTACATGGACGGGGTGATTCACCCGAGGGGTTCAAGACTTTTCAAGAAGAGCTGGGAATTTCTTCTTTGAATTGCCTGCTTTTGCAGGCTCCTGATGATTATTATACCGGTTACAGTTGGTATGACTTACCACCGAATCAGCTTCCGGGAATCATTCGTTCACGCCAATTGTTGAACCAGGTTTTTGAAGAAATAATGAATTCCGGTTTTCGTCCTGATCAAGTCATTCTTTTCGGCTTTTCTCAGGGATGCCTGATGACTCTTGATTTTGGTTCTAGATTTCCACATCTGCTGAAGGGCTATATCGGCATCAGCGGTTACTGTTACGACGCTCAGGCTTTATTACACGAGGCGGTTCCTCATGTGATTCATCAGGGCAAGTGGTTGATCACCCATGGAACTCATGATGATGTATTGCCGGTTGAAATCACTCGCCAACAGATGCAGATGTTGGCGAACGAAGGTTTTAAAATGGATTATCGTGAGTACAGAAAAACCCACACGATTATCGATGAGGAAATCGATTTTATTCGTGAGTGGATTGTCGGATTGGGTTAAGGGTTAAACCAGCACTTCGGGCGGTTCCATCCCATTGCTCCGTGATAGACGGTCAGAACTCGACATTCAGGCGAGGCGTAAGTTTGATTGATTCCGCTAAATTGTTGAAAACGTGCTTGGTTCGCATCAATACGTGTTTTGTAGAGGCGTGAGAATGAATGTTGAGCGCCAGTTAGTGCGACTTCTTGAGCGCGTGAAAGACTCATGTTTCGAACGGTAGTGAGATAGCGAACAGCACATTTGCCGGCAAAATAATCAGCTTCGCCTTCTAATGCAAATCCTGCCCTGGTTTGTCCTGGTTTACGGCTACCAATCAAGTGCCCCAACTCATGGCATACTACGGTGATCACTTCGTCATCTTGATTCAAATAAAGCAGTGTACTGTAGTAGGTAATGAGTGGTCCATTGTTTGGCCCCATGTTAGACGCGTGAGCGTTGGGAGACTCATTGGTTTCAAAAATTTTAAGGGCAACTTCTCGACCCAATAAAGCGCGTGCATCCTTCTGGTGAATTCCGATGATTTCTCGAACCGTTTCAACTTCTGTCGCCTGTGCTGAAGTAATAAAACCTGAAGACAGTAATAATAGGGTAAGCATTGAGGTTAGGTTGCGCATAAGTCTCCTTGTAGAAATGCTTACGCGATGCGCAACCAAAAAGATAGAGAAAACAACTTGGGTGTTTTAATGAGTGATTTCAGGTCTTTATGCGACTTCTTGAACCGTGTTTTTGATAAACCGAATTCGCAGCTCTTCGAACAGTAGGTTTTTCCATCCATTCAAAGATTCTTTTTTTTGCACTGTTATAAGCCATCTCAGGGTCGACAATCGGTTCAGGATAGTTGACACCGGAAACAAAGCCGACAGAGGCTGCAATCAATGGTGGTGTCAGGTGTGGTTCGGCGAGATCCGCTGTCGGCAATGATTCCAATTCCGGGCAGTATTTGCGGATGAATTCACCATGAGGATCCTGTTCGACCGCTTGTTTTTTCGGTGAATAGATTCGAATGGTGTTGATCCCGGTTACACCTGACTGCATTTGAGCCTGACTGAAATGGATTCCCGGTTCAAAATCGATGAAGTGTTTTGCGAGGAATTGTGCCGGCTTTCTCCAATGCAACCAAAGTTGGTAGGAAGCAAAACTCATCAGTGCAGCCCGCATTCTGAAATTGATCCATCCGTTGATCTTGAGTGATCGCATGGCTGCGTCGATCATGGGAAATCCGGTTTCACCCTTGCACCATGCTTCAAACCATTCTTCGTTGAAATTGTTTTCTCTCATCCCATCAAAAGCACAATTCATGTTTTGAAATTCAATTTCAGGTTCGGATTCGAATTTCTGAATGAAATGACAATGCCAGGCGATACGACTCTCGAATGCATCCAGATTTTTCATCCACCAACGGTCTTCCGGATGAGATCCAAGAGCTGTTCTTTTCATCGCCAGTTGGGTGAGCACTTCGGTGATGGAGAGATTTCCCCAGGCAAGATAGGGGCTGATTCTACTGCAGCCTGATGCGGATAGCGTGGGTGATGACATCGATTTCGAATAGTGAAGACTTCTGGAATCAAAAAATGAGTTCAGAACTTTTTCCGCCTGATTACGCCCACCTTTTTGTGCATGGATTTTTTCAGATGGCGGAAGTTCCAGATGTTTCAAACTAGGAATCAGGACTGGTTTTGGATCAATGGTTTTCGGCCATTCCTGTCCAGATGTCTGAAATAGATTTCGATGAAGGATCTGATTGCGAAGATCCAACCAAGTGTCTCTGTTTTTCAGTGCTCGAATCACGCCGAATTGAAGATACTCTCGCCATGGTGTGTTCGTCGATTTACACCATCTCTTGATTTTAAGATCGCGTTGAAAAGTCCAGTCGAGTCCGGTTTCTTCATGGCTGAAGACTTTTTTGATTCCGAACCTTTGGTGAATCGATCCGAATGTAGCCACCGCTTCGCCCACTTCGATCAGAAGCGGAACACCGATCTTTCTCAAGTCTGATTGAAGGTCGCGTAGCGATTCCTGCAAAAACACATAATGACCGGAATCGAATTCCGGGCTATTCAGCCACTCGGGTTCGATAATGAATAGCCCGAGACTCGATCCTTCTTTGAGAGCATTGAAAAGTGGAGCATGGTCTTTTGTTCTCAGGTCTTTTTTGAACCAGACAATGTTGTACGGCATATCACCCTTTAATCGATCATTGGGCCTTGTCGGCTCGAACACGCGCCTTATTTCCCGAGAACGAAACCGTGTAGAGAATCGGATTGCAGCACACTTCACAATCGGTGATGGTTTCCTGGTGTTCGCCGTCTTCAGGGTAGAACTCCATCCAGATTTGTTCCCAGCAGAAAGGGCATTGAACGGAATAGTTGGTTTCCATCTTAAAAAGATCTCACAAACTTGGCTAAATTATAGATGAATAAAACCTGTGCATTGGAGTGCTGAAAAGAGAAAAGCCCCGGTTCGTTGGAACCGAGGCTTTTCTAATTGGTTGCGGGGGCCAGATTTGAACTGACGACCTTTGGGTTATGAGCCCAACGAGCTACCAGGCTGCTCCACCCCGCGATAAACTTGGTAAATTGTGTAGTGATCTTAATCAGTGGCACTAGTTATTGTCAATGTAAATAAAACACACTTCTTAGAAAAACTTGGTGGCAGAATGTCATCGCGCGTGGCGCAATTCGCTGTAATCCTTCATTTATGGCGTTTATTTTTGGCCTGATTCTTGAGAGAGTCCCTCTGATTTTTTACGGGGGAACTTAATTCATGATTCATCAAAGGTTGATCAGCACACTTTTTATTTTAACTTTCACGCTCAGCGCTTGTTCAAATGAGAACAAACAAAAACAAGTTCGAATTGTTGATCTGGTTGAGGTTGGTTCAATTGGTACCCGTCAGACCGTGACACCTGGAAAAGTCGCATCAACAGAAGTGAAGGCGAGTATCACACTTCGTAAGAAAGAAATTTTTGGGAAAGAGTTTTTTTACGGCGCAGACCTTCAGTATTCATCGGTCTATGATAAAGATTATGATCTTTATAATCAATCGCTCGCACTTGGACATGTTCCTGCGAATTTTCGAAAATCCGGCAATGAGCTTCAATTGATCGCTGATCAGCGACGCCTTTACCCGAGTGATGTAAATCATCCTGAACAACTGATTTCTCGTTTTCGCATTCTTTCAGAAACAGCTGACACTATTACCGTGAGTGAGGGAAATGCATCACTCTTCATCGTTTCTCTTCTTGATTCAAAAGTAAATCAGGCAAAAGACCATTGGGCTCGTTCATTTGAGTTTGTTGAAAAGGGTAATTATCTTTTGCAAGAGTCGAGCGTGGTGTTACCAAATGGCGATATTCTTGAAGTGATGGAGTCTGTTTTTCCCCGTGAAACGCTTGCTCCAAGTGCGAAGTTTGAAAAATTCAAACTAGACCCGGAAGATGCTGTTGGCGCGACTGATGGTGCGGCAGCCCGTTATCGCATGCTGATGAGCGAAACCATCTTCAATGGTGAAGAAAAACTCTCGTACGCACAACACTATGATATTTATGATGCGGTAACCGGAGCGCCGACCACGATTGATTGGTATGTCACGCCGAACATCAAAGATGAACAGCTACCGGTAGTGCGTGATGCGGTTGAGGGTTGGAACCGCTACTTCCGAAAATTCAAAGGCATTGAGCGAGATGTGGTTCTTTTCAAGGGTAGAACTCCTGACTGGATGAAGATCGGTGACCCACGTTTCAATATCATCAACTGGGATAGCCGGTTGATTGCTGGTGCTGCTTATGAATCACAAGCAACAGACCCATTCACGGGTAAGCAAAGTCACAGTGTGATTTACATGCCGGTCGCGTGGTTTCAAATTGGAATGGATTACTGGAAGTATGGTCAATACAATGATTCTCATCAGGCTAAAGACTCATCAGTAAAAACATTCAATCACGACAAGCTTGTGAAGGCTTCATGCATACGCGAGCTTTCAGGTGTGGTTGCTGCGATTCAATCGAGTCGCATGAAAAAAGAAGATGTTGAAAAGTTTTCGATTCAACTCATGAAGCAGACCTTGTTTCATGAAGTGGGTCACGCAATGGGGCTTGCGCATAATTTCAAAGGTTCACTTTCATTTGATAGACAAGACCCGAATAGCGTTTTTTCGACATCAATCATGGATTACAATGATTATGAAATTGAGCGTGCCGCATTCTTTGATGCGCCAATGGTGAGTGGTGATGGCCCATTGCTTGAATATGATCGTCAAGCTCTCAGTGCTCTTTACAATGGACTGTCAGATGTAGGGTTGTTAGACCCTGTTCTGCCTGCTTGTAATGATGCTGAGGCTGACACCGAAGACAGTGGTGAGGTAGACCCTCTTTGTATTCGTTACGATATTGAAAAAGATCCGACAATTTCTGTTGAAACAGCGTTGAACCGAGTGAATCTTGATCAGATTCCGGGTGATGTCACGTTGGCTGATGCACTTGAGCAAGTAACGGTTGATGTGTTGTCTCAAGATGCTCTTTCAAAAGTTACGAATGCAGATGAAGCAAAAGCACTTTATCAAAAATACCTGTTTGCACTAAAAGGCACGATGGGCTTTTACTTTTTAAGTGGTAAGGCATCTCTTTCAAAAGTGGTTCGCACCAATGTGAAATCTCTCTACGTTTTTGAAGAAGGGATTTTACCGGATTCCTATTCAGAACAAGACATGCGCGAGCGTGCGTTTAAAGGTGTTCATGCTGTGACATCGATGATGGGTCTGTCTGCAGCAGTGAAGGGCAAGATCCTTACTCTTTCCAATCGTGCACCATCATTACTATTGCAAAGTCCTTACGGATCAGCTCTTAGTATCGATGTAGCACTTCAATTGCAGCAGGCTTTGGCTGAAAGAACCCTTCATGTGGTTTCAGAATTTGAAAATGATCCGGTAAGAGGACTTCCTCGTTTACGTGCAGGTGTTTTGGGTAGTATCGAACGTTCTGAAGGTTTGCCGTTTTTCTATGGTTCCATTGGTAGCGTAAGTTACGATTTTGAAGCATCCCTGATGACTATTTTGTTTGAATCAGTTGTTACGGTAACTGCATCATCTCAAGAACGCTTGTTGGCGGCTAAATCGATGGCAACGTATCGAGGTAGGCCAAGCGCTAACGCACTGCTCAGTAGAGCGATTGGTCGCGTCAATCAAGAGTTAAAAATGGCAAAAACCAATGACTCCAGGGAATTGGCAATCGCGCTAAAAACAGCGCTAATCAACCAAAATCAATGATTGCGCGTCGCATGCTTTTATGCCAATCTATTGGGGTGTTCAGTATTCAGTTCTGACCCGAGAGTGTCCGCGTTCTAGTTCGAAAAGACCTAATCCGTTACTCCGAGAGATGATCATTGAGTTCTGGTTAAACGATAAAACCAAATGCGGTGAAGGCCGCAGTTAACAAGGAGTATATAGTAATGGGTAAAAGAATTTTTGTTGGAAATCTTCCGTTTTCAGCTACCGATCAAGTTCTTCAAGAAACTTTCGCACAGTATGGAACAGTTGAATCTGCAAAAGTAATTACTGACCGCATGTCTGGTCGTTCTAAAGGTTTCGGATTCGTTGAAATGTCTAACGATACAGAAGCTCAAGCAGCGATCGATAAACTCAATGGTGCTGAGTACGAAGGTCGTACCATCACTGTGAATGAAGCACGCGAAATGCAACCACGTGAAGGTGGCGGCGGTGGTGGCGGACGTCCAGGCGGACGTGGTGGCTACGGCGGCGGCGGTGGCGGTGGCGGACGTGGTGGTTACGGCGGCGGCGGTGGCGGACGTGGTGGCTACGGCGGCGGCGGTGGCGGTGGCGGACGTGGTGGTCACGGCGGCGGCGGTGGCGGATACCGCGGCTAATCCCGATCCAAATAAAAGATTAATGGCTTACTTTCAGTAGTAACGCTGTAAAAGAAAGCCTGGGTGTGAATCACATCCAGGCTTTTTTGTTTTTTGTAAACTAATGTAAGGTTCCATGAACTTCGACGTGAACTTCATTATTCAATTTCATACCTAAAAATTCCGGTGGCTCGATTCCAAAATCGGAAATATCGAGTTTAAAATGAATGGCATAATTCCATTGGTCATTTGTTTTTTTGAATTCTTGGGTGCCCGATACCGGTTTTTGAACCCCATGAAAATCCAGCATTCCGGCGAAGCTTTGATCGTTCAATGAAAGATGATCAACACTCAAGCTTGCTGTCGGGTTTTCTTCTAATGCGAAGATCTTGTTTTTCAGGTGACGGTCTCGGAATTTCATCCCGGTTTCAAACGTTTTAAGATCTACCGTAACTTTACCGCTTAACTGTTCGTTTTCAAGCTCGAGCGCTTCCTGGTGATTTTCACTCGAACCATGAATCTTGATCAGACTTGGTCGGCCGCTTGCAAAAAATTCAGACACTTGTTCTTTGATGGTTACTGCACTCATACATAAAACAGTGAAGCAAT
>CALPVV020000090.1 GCA_943327105.2 Nitrosovibrio sp. Nv4 | reverse complement strand
GTTACCACAAGCGGTTACCAATACTGCCAATCCCAAAACAGATACAATTTTAAAAATTTTCATAATTCCTCTCATTTCCCTCACCATTAGATAAAGCAAGGGTGATGCCAGACGGCGACCGGATATAAGAGGGTTTTAGGCGATGTATCTGCCTATTTCTTAGACAGCTGTAGAGCTTCTTTAGACAACGATCATTTTAAATGCTTTTAGTTTAATCGCCGTTTGCGATACAAAACCACACCAAGAATGAGAACGCACAACTGGCTCAATCGTTCAAACCATTGTCCGCCCAATAGCGCGGCAACGGTCATGTAGGGTGATTTCAATGGTAAGCGTGGATAAACCGTAGCGGTCATTGCCGAGGGCTCGAATAGTCGGGTGATGGTGGTAATGCGTCCAAGAGGGTCAATCAAGGCTGAGAAACCGGTATTGGTCGAACGAATCATGGGTAAGCGGGTTTCGATGGTTCTGAATCGGGTCAGGGCAAAGTGAAGATAGGGTTCACCATCCGGACCGAACCATGAATCATTGGTCACATTCAAGAGCGCATCGGCCCCCTTTTGCGAGCCTTCAAAAGAAAAATAGGGAAACAAGCCTTCGTAGCAAATGGATGGAGCCATTTTGAATACGTTGCCGTTTTTATTGGTGACCGGATAAACTTCCGGGCCTGGCCCACGCCCAAAAAATCCCATGGTCGGAAACCATGATTTGATCGAAGGGAATTGTTCTGCAAAGGGGAGCGTTTCACCGAACATCAGCAGGATGTTCTTGTGATAAACAGGTGGGCGCTGAGTGGTGCTTGCATCTTTAGAGGAAAGAAAAAAAAGAGCGTTGTAATCGTAAGCGTGAGAATCCTGGTCGTAGCCACCGAAAATCATAGTGCCAGCGAAGTTACGGGAGAATTCACGGAGACGCTCTTCCATTCGTTGTTCGTCATAGCGCTGCGGATTTCCAAAAAGACTTGAATAGGCCGTCTCAGGCCAAACGATGGCATCGGGTGTCGCGGTATTTGATTTGATCGATTGTTCGATCGCCAAGGAACTGTATTTCAGATATTCACTGATCACCTGATCAGAGGCATTGCTCATGCCTTTTTCAGCAGCGATTTTCAGGTAGTCACCGATATTGGCTTGAACCACACCGACAATCAGCGCTGGATTCTGCTTCTGCGCCTCCAGTTGCGGCGTGATTTGTCTTACCCGTAAAATTCCATAACTCAAGCTGAGGACAATCAGCATGATCGGAGTGATGAACAGTTTTTTGTGTGCGTTCTTATTCGTGATCGCATATGCCAGTGATTCGGCGAAGGTCACTACCATTGTGGTAATGAAAAAAACGCCTCCGATGTCGGCAATCTGGGAAAAGTAAATCGAATCGGCGAATGCATGGCCTGCGGTATCTAAAAAAAGTTTAGGGTAAAAAGATTCGATGCCTGAATAAATCAATCCTGAAGCAGCGATCCATTTCCATGTGGAGAAATGTTTCAGCGCGTTTTTGCGGATGAGCAAATAGATCGGCACCTGCAATTGAGCAATGATGCAGAATGCGGCAAAAACACCAAGTGCGGCAATGAAGGGCAAGCCGCCATATTGTTGGGTGGCGTAAATGATCCAATAAAAGCCGCCAACCGTAATTCCCAGTGAAACGATAAAGCCCGCGATGAAGGTTTGTTTGCGGGTGTATTCTTGTTTGTTTAGTGCAATCAAAAGTGGCAGGAACGCAAACCACTGAAGCAAGGCCAGAGTCGGATGAAAATGACTCCAAGGTGAAAATGAAAACACGTACAGCGCGCTGCTTAATATTGCTGCAAGAATGAGTTTAGTCACGAATTCAGACTAGCACCGAAATTACCAGGATGCCATTTTTCTTCCGGTTGCAGTGACCATGTTGAGTGCCTTTACTGCATCGAGTGAACCAGAGGCTGCAACCTTACCGCGAAGATGGGTGGATACTGAAGCTGACTTCATGATCACTTCTTTAACCTGAATCGGTGTAAGGCTTGGTTGTTTTGAAAGGATGAGAGCGGCCACTCCAGATACGAATGCAGTTGCTTGAGAAGTGCCAGTGAGCTTTCCATATTTGCCGCCAGGAACCGTGCTGAGAATGCCTTCACCTGGTGCCGCAATGTCTACTGATTTCAGGCCGTAGTTTGAAGATTGGAGCAAACGACCGTCTGAATCAATTGAAGCGACAGAGATGATGTTCTTAAGACCTTTTTGTTCATAAGCAGCAGGGTAGTAACGGTTTTCTTCGAGGTCGGTATTTTGATGTTCGTTACCTGCAGCTGCAACAATGAGAACTCCGCGTTGTTCGGCTTTTTTCATCGCTTGAAATTCTTCTTCTGAATACTCAGGACCACCGCCAGAATAATTGATGATTTTTGCGCCATTATCGATCGCGTAATGAAGGGCTTTGATCGTGTTGGCAAGATTCACGCTGCCTGGTGAAGTTTCAGAGTAATAGCGAATCGGCATGATCTGTACACTTTGAGCAACGCCAGCGGTTCCAGTTTTTAAATTTGCAATTGCACCGATAATTCCCGCAATGTGAGTGCCGTGTCCATGACTGTCGCTTGGGTTTGCCTGACGAGTAACGAAGTCCCATCCGAAGGTGGAACCTTTCATCGGGGCTTTCCAAAGGTTTGGTTTCAAATCGGGGTGATTGGCGTCGATACCAGTATCGATGACTGCAACAACCACATTCTTGCTACCTTGGGTGATCGACCATGCTTTTTGAATTTTGGAAGCGGTAACACCAAGGCCCCAGTTGCGAGCATTGAATTTTTCAAGAGAACCAGCCTGGGCAGATTCGATGAAAAGTGTAGTGATGATGAGAATCAATGATAAGAATTTCACGTCGTTTGCTCGCCTTCCTGGTGATAGGTATTGCGAATCTGGTGCCAAAGAACATGACGATACAGGGAAGAATGAGTTGCTTTTTAAGTATTTGTAATCAAACGCTTTTATTTGTTTGTTGTGTACGGTTTGTACGCCCCAAAATGCCTCACCGGGGGGGAGTAGTATTCATTTTACACACAGCTGTATAAAGCTTAGACGCCTGATTGCCGATGAGAATCCATGATGTGTTCTTTAAGAAGCAAGATGGGGTTAGGGTGTTTAATGGTTTTCATGATGAACGCGATGCCGGTTGAGGCGTCCGAGTCATCTCAAAACGGATTGGCTAAGGCGTTTGCCATTCTGGGAAGTTCTCCCCTCGGAAAAAAATTGCTCGATGAAGCAAAAGAAAAAGATCTATCGATCATTGAGGGTAAAATTTCGAAGACTGAAATCGTTGCTACCCGCGTGATGGAATCCAATCGCGAAAAACTGGAATTCCATGTTCAGGTGTTGATTTCAAAAGAAAAGAATCCTGTTTTTCAGGCAATCGATCTTGCTCATGAACTGGTGCACGCGCTTCATCCGAAGTCCAACCCCTTTGACCCGAAACTGAATGCGGTTGATTACATCCGTGAAGGGATCGAGGCTGAAGGTGGAGAAGCCCATGCTATTCTTCAAGAGTGTAAAGTCGGTCATGAATTGGTTGATCTGGTACAGCAAGAACAAGCTCAGTTGATCAAGGCCCGTTGCCAGTTTGTCTGGAACAGTGAAAAAAATGAAGAGCAGTGGAACCGTTCTTTTTATCATCTGGGACGTTATCTCAGTCTGTTTCGCACGCGCTTGGGAACCGTGAGTACCGATCAGGACAAGAATCAGGAAATTTCAAGACTTGCTCAGGCAAAAGATCCGATGTTTTCATCAGCTGCGGCGAACAAGCCTTACCCGCTGGCACTACTCGATGAGTATGTCGAGATCACGCGTAAGATCTGTAACCACAGTCAGAAACGTAAAATCGAAGTTGCCGGCAACAATCCGATGGAAGAGCGTTGCCAGTCCCTTTCTTCCGCTTTATTCTCACCTTAATGGTGCACAAAAGACTCATTTTTATTCGGCATGCTCATCGTGATACTGAAATCCATTCTCGCGATAACGGGCTAAGCGACAAAGGCAAAAAACAAGTCAGGCAAGTGGTTCGCTTTTCGCAAAACCGCGAACTGGAAGATGGCCTTTTTCTATCATCGCCAAAAGTCAGATGCGTAGAAACGATCACACCGGTTGCTGAAGCGCTCCGATCAGAAATTCAGATCGATGCGCGTCTTGGTGAGGGCGGCACGTCGGCTGATCTTGTTTCATTCGTTGATTGGTGGAAATACGAAGCCCCTGACCTGACGATCGCTTGTTCCCATGGCGATGTGATTCCAATGCTGGTTGAAAAGATCACCGGTGGAATGATTTCCATTAAAAAAGCCGGATGGTGCGAAATTGAATTGGTGGGGCGTGAGGCCTATCTGACCTGGCTTGTTCAAAAGTACGAGTAGTGTTAAAGAATGGGGGTGGATACTAAACCCTTGTTTCTGACCAAGAGTTATCATTTTGAGCTTCCTGAA
Source organism: Nitrosovibrio sp. Nv4 (assembly GCA_943327105.2). Lineage (GTDB taxonomy): Bacteria > Bdellovibrionota > UBA1018 > UBA1018 > CAIMNF01 > CAIMNF01. The sequence goes on along the minus strand of CALPVV020000090.1, from coordinate 4,010 downwards.
GAACTCATTGCTTCCGAACCGTTGCAAAGACGTGATTCGTCCAGGTTGCTTGTAGTCAATCGGGCCAATGGTTCCATTGAGCATCGCCAGATTGGCGAACTTCCGGCCATTCTTGATTCCTCATTTACGCTGGTAGCAAACAACACCAAGGTTATTCGCGCACGCTTATTGGGTGAGCGGGTCGGAACCGGCGGCAAAGTCGAATTTTTTCTGCTAAAAAAATTATCTCCAACGCGTTGGCAAGGCCTGATGAAAACCGGCAAAAGGGTCATGCCCGGTTTTGAGTTCAAAATTCACGGAATTCTGGGCAAAGTGATTGCACGCGAAGACACCAATGCGGGGGCAATTTTCACAGCCGATTTTTCAGAAGATCCGGTTGCTGCACGGATTGGTGAAGTGCCATTGCCACCGTATATTCAGCAAAAACTGGAAGCCTCAGCGAAGCTTGATCTGTCTTCGGATCGGGTTTTGGAAGAATACAACACCCTATTTGCAAGTGAAGAAGGGTCGGTTGCAGCACCTACAGCGGGTAGGCATTTCACCCCTGATTTGATTGCGGCTTTGGCTGCCAAAGGAATCGATTGGAACGAAATCACCCTTCATGTCGGCCTGGGAACATTCAAGCCCGTCATGGCTACCGATCTTCGTGAGCACACCATGCATGCTGAAACTGCGTCTGTTTCAGAGGTATTGGCGGCCAAATTGAACAAAGCAAAGCAATCGGGGCGAAAAATTCTTTCGATTGGCACCACCAGTACCCGTACCTTGGAAGGGTTTTGTGATCAAAATGGGGTGCTTCAATCAGGAACACGGGATTTAGATCTGTTCATCTACCCGGGGTGTGAGCGGGGTTGGCGATTGGTCGATGCGATGATCACCAACTTCCATTTGCCTGAAAGTACGTTGTTGATGATGATTTCTTCATTTATCGGCTCGCGTGAACGGGCGCTTGAAATCTATGCCGAGGCAATCAAACAGAAATATCGGTTCTACAGTTATGGCGATGCCATGCTGATTTTGTAGTTTTATAAAAACGGATTGGAGATTTTTTCTTCACCAATGGTGGTGGGCGATCCGTGTCCGGGCCAAGCGATGATGTCACCATCCAGGGTCATCAGTCGATTTCGAATGCTTTTCAGTAGAGTGTATTCATCGCCACCCCAAAGATCGGAACGTCCGATGCTTCCTTGAAAAAGGGTGTCGCCAGTAAAAACAGTTTCAGGAATGGCCGTCGCAGTGTCCTCGTGAAGATTCATGCAAACCCCACCCGGGGAATGGCCCGGGGTATGGATGATGGTGAACTTCATGGTGCCCACTTTCAGTTTCTGTCCATCTTCGAAATATTGATCAATCGGTAAAGGTGCTTCGGTATCAAAACCAAACATCGTGCCTTGCATTTGCAGGTTCAGATAGATTTCTTCATCGGCTTTATGAAGAAAGATCTGTGGAATCGGAGTTGCGGATGCTGAATCAGTTGAAGCTCGGTTTTGAAAATATTCTTTTACTTTTCTGGTCGCTCCGATGTGATCAAAATGAGCATGTGTATGAAAAAGGGCTTTGACCTTGATCTGAGCCTGTAACTGGGTCTCGATCATCTCGATTGCTTTGGTGATTTTTTCCGGCTGATCACCCGGATCAACAAGAACGGCTTCGCGGGTGATCGGGCAAACCAGAATCTGGCAATTGCATTGATAGCTTCCAACTGCGATTGTTTTTTGGATGTATTTGCCACTGATCATGAAAACCTGCCTACCAAGTAAAAAGAATATGTCCCATCATGGTGAAGAAACCACCGGTCAGGTCTGCAATGCCTTTATTTGCAAAGCGGGTTTCAATGGTGTCATTGAAATTCTGAGTGTGGTATCGGCCTTCAAGAATGAAGTAGGTTTTTTTGTAAACGATTGGAAATTCAAGGCCTGCTCCAAAATTCACGCTGAAACTGGAATCAAGATCGGGTGTTGAGCTGGTAATGGTGGTTTCGGTTTTGCTGAGTGAGCCGACCCCGGCAATGATGAAGGGATTGGAAAATGAAATCGGTGCTGAGGCGTTACGCACATCAAAGCTGTATTTCAAATCGACCCCATAACCGATCAGTCGAACATTGGTAATGCTTCCGCTGGATTCATAAGAATGAGAGGCAAAGAAAATGCCGATATTCATCGCCAGTTGGAAATCAAACCAGTAGTGAACTTTGAGGTCAAATCTTGGAAAGGCAGAAGTGTAGAGAAGTCCGCGGTTTCCGGTTGCTGCCTGATAACCCAAGCCAAGACTCATTCCAAAGAATCGTCCGTATTGAAAATACATGGTATCGGCATCGTCATCATCATTGATGTTGAAATCGCCGTATTCCATGTAGGGCGTGCTTTGGTCGAACATACTTGCTTCTTCTTTTTTCGGCGGAGTCACTTCCTGACCACCGGCTGGTCCGGGGGCGGGAGCTTGTGCCATCGCATGGTTCGCCAAAAGAATGAGCAATAAAAAGATTTTAGAAATAAAAGTGCATGCCCGCATTGAGGAAACTTGCTCCAAAGGTTTTGAGAACGAAGGTGTTGTCTGATGAAGAAACATTTTCAAGGTCCAGGCCTGCTTCGAAACTGATGCCGACGCTTTCTATTCCTGGAATGAAGAATTCGGTTCCAAAACCGCCTAAGAACTCGGTGCCGCTAACCGATGCCCTCGAGACCAGGCCGCCACCGAATAAAAAATAGAAGTTCATGTAACTTTCGCTGTGCATTGTTTGCATGAGTTTTAACGCAGCTACTCCGGTTCCATTTGAGCCAGAGTAAAAGGCCCCAATCACTTCCAGCATGGTTCTTGGATTAAAGCCATATTTCAAGCTGATTCCAGGCGTAGTGCTGGACGTCGAGGATTGCGCAAATTGTGCGTTATATCCTAATCCGATTCTGCCAAACAGTTCCCGCGATTCTGCAATTGACGCCGAAAAAACAAGAAGGAGCACTAAAATTATTCGCTGCATATCCTTGAGCGTAACATAGGCTTTTGTTTTGACAATACTCGTTTCAAATCATACACCTATAAGTTATGAACTTTTTGAATAAAAAAAATATCAGCATCATGGTTTCCCTGGTCCTTGTCGCGGGCGTAGGGGTGTATTTCATCCAACAATCTAACGAGAAAAAAGAGCAATCAGCGAAAAGCGCGCTTTATCAGGTTGATAAAAGCCTGGATGCCGAAATCGCATTGCTGACGGAAGTTGAAAAAGCATCGGGCTCCAAAATAGACGTCGATGTGAAATTGCCGAAAACCGTTGCTGAGTTGAACAAAATCGTATCAGACCAGTCACTCACTGCTCAGGTTCTGTTTGAAGCAGCGATGAAGCTCGGTAATCTTTACTCTGATCATCCGACAGAACATTCGTTTGAACGTGCCATTGCAGCTTATAAAAAGGCGATCAGTTTTGCTAAAACTGATTTTCAAAAATCTACGGCTTGTTACCTTGCCGGTATGGCATTTGAACAACAAGGCATGCTTAAAGAATCAGAAGAACAATTCAAAACCGGTTTGGCTGTTGGTTATGAAGGCATGAAGGGCGAGATGATGCTGGCGATGGTTCGCGTGAACGTGAAAACCAAAAACACCACTCAGGCTAAAGCATTTGCAGACAAATTGAACAAAGAGCAACCGGGTACCCGTGCTGCTCAAGAAGCACAGAAACTGATCTCTAAATCATGAACTCACTTCGAATCGGTTTGACCATTCTTTTTACGGCTAGCACCTTGGTTTCTTGTGCTTCAAGAAATCTTCATCCTGGTTTCCAGAATGAGATCGACCCGAAAACCAAGCGTGAAGTTTTGACTCGTGAGTGGACTTACTCGATCGAGCCAGTTTCTTCATCATTAAAGGTTCCGGGCATGGAGTATGTCAGTCCGGTCTTGTTTGAAAATTCGTTAGTTTTCGGCAGCAATCGATTCGGCTTGATTTCACTTTATCCGAAAATTCTTCGTGAGAAGTGGAAGCTTCCGATTCAAAACGGTGTAGTCAGTCCAATT
>CALPVV020000089.1 GCA_943327105.2 Nitrosovibrio sp. Nv4 | reverse complement strand
GCAAATCTGAAAAAGACAACTTCATCAAGGCTTCAACGGGGCTTGCAGAGCAATCGGTTAAGGAAATTGGTGGGGAAGCGTCTAAAATCTATGCGCTCATTCAAGAGGGCAAAAAAGCGTTCAAGGCGAAGAAAAAATGAATCACTTTTTAAATGTTCTTACACGCATTGAAAAATTCATCGCATCAATTCTGGTTTTCGTACTGACCGTTTTTGTAGTGATGGATGTGGGTGCACGCGAGCTTTATCAGACTGGCATTCCTTGGGCCCAAAAGGGAGCCGTCTATATGATGATCTGGGCCGGATTTTTGGGTGCGATTTTAGTCACTCACAAAGTAGAGCACTTGCGTCCTGAAATTGCTGATAAATTTTGGACTGGCCGATTCAAATCTTTTTATCTGCGTTTTCACAATCTATTGGTCTTTGCTTTCAGTGCAGCAATGGCTTGGTACTCGATTCAATATGTAATTGAGTCAAAAGGGTTCGGTGATGTGAATGTCGTATTGGGAATCCAGATGTGGATTCTGCAACTGATCATTCCTTATACTTTCACATCGATGAGTCTGCGTTACTTTTACTTTGTTTTTTTTCCTCGTGAAAAAGATCCAGGAGCGGTTCACTGATGACTACTGCAATTTATTTGATACTTACAATTGTGGTTTCAATTTTATTCGGACTTCCCTTATTCGTAATCATGGGGCTTTTGGCTTCGATTTGTTATCTGACTGTATCGGGTGAAAGCATGCTGGTTGTGATCGGCGACATCTTTTATGCTGCCGATAAAGAGATACTTCTTGCGATTCCACTCTTTGTTTTAGCTGGCCAGATCATGACCAAAGGAAGTATTTCGCAGCGATTGATCAATGTAGCTCGTTCTGCAACCTCAGGCCTTAAGGGAGGCATGGGGGTTGCGGCAGTATTTGCTTGTGCGATTTTTGCTGCTATTTCAGGTTCGTCTCCAGTGACATTGATTGCAATCGGTTCAATCATGTACCCGGCACTTTTACAGGCGGGTTATTCAAAGAAACTGTCCATGGGTGTTCTCTCTACCGGGGGTACATTGGGCATCATCATTCCTCCTAGTATCCCCATGATTGTTTTTGCGATCATGGCCGGAGTCAGTGTTGTCGATTTGTTCAAAGCGGGTATTGGTCCCGGGATTGTATTGGTGATCTTACTTGGTGGATTCATGCTTTATTCCGCACCCAAATCGAGTGTGGGTAAATTCTCGCTTTCCGAATTTTGGGTTGAATTAAAAAAAGGTGTTTTTTCGTTATTAATGCCTTTGATCATTCTAGGCGGTATTTATTCTGGTTTTTTTACAGCGACTGAGTCCGCCGCTGTTGCAGTAGTTTATGCGGTCATTGTTGAACTTTTCATTCACCGTGAAGTGAGCATGAAGAAATTAATTCCAGTATTTTCAGAAACCGCTGAAATGCTCGGGATGCTCTTTTTGATATTGATTTTAGCCGTCAGCTTGAACAAGTTCATGACCATTGAAGAGCTACCTCAGCAAATGGTGAACCTGATGTCATCCATGATCTCTTCGAAGTTCGGTTTCCTGATCGCGGTGAACATTCTACTGCTGATAGTAGGTTGCTTTATGGATGCCATGAGTGCCATTCTGGTGCTTGCACCGATTCTGACACCAATGGCGGTTCACTATGGCATTAATCCGATTCATTTCGGCATCATCATGATCGTGAATCTTGAGATTGGTTATCTAACGCCACCAATCGGAATTAATCTCTTTGTCGCTTCCGGTATTTTTAAAGAGCCTTTGACTGATGTGATCAAGTCAGTCCTTCCATTTTTATTGGTAATGATTCTGGGGTTGGCGATTATTTCTGCAGTGCCTGCAATATCATTATTTTTGCTTAAATAACTAGCCTCGCACTACCTGATTGTTTTGATCTGCTTATTGTTAAATTAAAATTATTTACGAAAGGATTCGTTTAATGACATTCTATAGTCTAATGGTCCGGTGCTTATCATTACTGCTTTTTTTGTGTGGTTTCGCTCAGGCTGATGAGTTGACCCTTCATCTTGTTCCTGCACCGACGCGTACCAATTGGTCGACGCCGCAGAAGCTTGCTCGTTCAGCATTGAAAAACCAGATAGTGAAGTATAACGGCGGTAGACGCCACTCAATCGGACATCTCTACGTTGAGTTGAATTGTCATGGGAATCATTTTTTCACAGGCTCAACGTCAACTGGTGACACTGAGGAGCGCAAAGCGATCTTTTTACAAGGCTATGGATTGGGAGTCGTGCTTAAAAACTACCAGGGCAAGCTCGATGAGTCGCAAGCGACTGAACAGGATGTCCGCAATATGCAGGCAACTGGCCGGAGCAATTTCTTACGATTCCAGATCAGCGAAAACACCTGCGACCGTTTAATGGATTATTGGATCGAATATCAACAAAGAGGCTACCACCACGTTTACGCCGGACTGAATGCTAGACCACTTTATGGTGAAAGTTCGGGTTGTACTGCTTTTGGTACCAGCTTTCTTGAAATTGCTGGGTTGTTAGACTCTTCGTTTGAAGATGAATGGAAAACCAAGCTCATCATGCCTCGTAAGTTCGTGGGTGGTCCATTGACCAAGAAACGGGTCAGCATTTTAAAAATCCTGACTGCGTTTCGTTCGAAATGGGATCAGGATTTGAGTCGTGGTGGTTTCCAACTTGATTTCTGGGATCCTGAAAAAATGGTTTCTTGGACTTTTGATGCTGTAAAAGCATTGGAAAAAGGGGAAAGTCTTGAAACTCCTTGGCCAGCCATTCGTGTAAGCTCTGATCAAAGTGTTGGTATTGAGTTCGACGCGCGGAATGTTCCGACACCGACCGGGCCGTTTTTTAAAGTTCCGTGACTTGGTCTAAATCAACTAAAACTGTTTTATAAGTTCTTGAAATTTCATTATTTTTTATACTTACGTTATATAAATATTATTGACGAAGATTCCATTCTACTTTAGCTTCACCCTTCTGTTTCGGGAGGTATTGAAACATGAAAACTTTGACAATGATGACATTGAGTCTATTGGTGATGGCAAACGCAAATGCAGCGATTCTTTGTACGGCAATCAAGAGAATTGAAAATAATGGATTGATCAATCGTGGTGTTCAAGTTTCTTCAAACGAAACCCATTTTTCGGAATCCCTATGGTTCGGCACTTCGACGGCCAATCGTGATCTTGCGGGCAATGCCTGTCGAGAAATTGTGAAAGCTACCAGTTGCCGAATGGTAGAACCAAAATCTCAAGATCGTTTCACCGATGTGGGTGACCTTGGGTTCGGACCCATGAAACTGGTCGAGAGAACCACCAAAGCCGGTCGCCTTCAATTGAACCATGTTTCAAGCATGGTAACCCCGCATCTTCCTGATGATTATTCTTCAGAACAGGCCCGTTACTTCGCTTTTTACGAGCGTTGCGAAGCAAGACGTGCTGAATTGGCTTTGGAAGTAATGGAAAACATCCAGGATAAACAAGTTGCCGCTAATAGAAGAAAAGTCCTGATGCAATACGATACTTCGATTCCGATCTGGGAAAAGATGTAAGGTTTGCGTGTAATTTTAAATCTGATTGGGATGATATTAGCCAACAAGGTTTAATTACTTCGATTATTTACTTTGCTTCTTCTTTTTGATGATTTTCCCTATGGTAATCATCGGAATGTTATAAACTTCTGAGCCGGTGAATTGGTTTAAAACCCCGATTTCATAGAACAGACGATTTGCAGATTCGTATCGCAATCCACCAAAAAAACGATTCTGATCAAAACCACGCATGGATTGTGATCCGTTTTCATTCAGGCCTATAAAAAGTTCATCAAATAGAACTACTGACCATTGGGACTCTTCACCTGCTGGAATTTGTGCACGGATCATGTGACGAAGTCGTAGGCCTGCGTCGTTTTCACCTTCCTTGAATCGTTGTTCAAGTCGGGTGCGATTTAAAAATATAACTTTTTGTGTCTGATCGGTTCGCTGATATTGCTGCCAGGTTCTGTATTCGGTAGCTTTTAGTGATGCATCCGTCTGGTAAAGTGCTCCAGCCCAAAGCGATTGACTCTGATCAAGATTATACACTAGTGCCGGTCGTAAGAGGATTCTTGAACGTTCTGGCTCGTCGAAATTGGCTCGAGGCTGAAGTTCAAGATAGTAATCCCATTTGCCGCCCTGATCGATTTGTCCGCGAATGAAATTCAAGTTCCAGAACTGACAGCAGAATGGAACTTGTCCCTGCTTCTGTACTTGTGGGTGTATTGTTTGTGCATGTACTTGTCTGAGTTCAATCGCTGAAAAGAACAAAGTTAAGGCGGTAAATGCTCGGATCATCATTGACGCATTTTATCGATTATTTATTTAAAGTAAATTTAAAAAAATAGTGTTTTGCTTTAGTAAACTCAAATAGTTTAATTTGATTTTTTATTTCGAATTATCGATAATTTAGAAACAATAGTGGGGCATGATTCATGGTGCCCCGTAAAAACTGGTTCAAGTAGCCGAATTCAGCAGAAAAATGTCCATCTCTAAAATCGTAGCGTGCACCAACAAACGCCCGATTCTGATCAAATCCAGGGCTCGGTTGACTCTTGTTGTGATTGATTCCGATAAATAGTTCGTCAAACAATACCCATGACCATGGTGTGCCTGATTGAAATGAACCTTGTGCACGAAGCATATGGCGAATGCGAATCCCAATGTCAGACTGTCCTTGTGCGAATCTTTCTTCTAATCGAGTTCGGTTCAGCAAAGTCAAAGAGGTCGATGATAAAGCGGTTGCTTCAATCGGGTCGACACGCTGGTATTGTTGCCAGATCCTGAACTCCTTGAAGTTGAACTCGATGTCGGTGAGATCTAATACTCCCAAGGTTATGCTTTGTTTTTGGTCAATGTTGAACCAAACTCCAGGACGAAACAGAATGCGTCCTCGCGATGGCGTATTCACATCGTAGCGGGGTTGAATTTCTATGTATGCTTCCCACTTGCGATCAGTGTCGATGGCAAAGCGTGCGATATTCAGATTCCAGATCTGGGTGCCAGTTTCAGTAGTGGCATAGGCTGGATTGAATAAAAAACTAAAAAAGATAACCAATAATATTCGCATAGCTTAAACAACGCACCCAGCATCAAAAAAGCACCGGGTACCTTTTAGAGATACAATTTTTCCGGGTCGATTTTGTTTCTCAAAATATCGAGAGTCTCTTCGCTCGGGTTTGGAATCGTCTTGAGGCTTGATGCCACTTTCAGTTCCCAACCGCAGTTCTGTTTCACTTGTTCAACCGTAACGCCTTCATAGATTTCGGTGAGAGTGAACTCACCATCGATCATTTCGAGCACGCCGAGGTCAGTGATAGCTTTCGTCGGGCCACCACCAGGAAGTTTCATCTCTTGGCGGGTACGACCGAGTTGTGGTGACGGTTTCGTGGAGTCCATGCGTGAGCCAGGGCTGGTGATGAAATCACATTTTGCCACAAAGCTTTTCGGACTCATTCGCATCATGATCAACACTTGTTGAGAGTGCGTGGCTATTTCGCAGGCTCCGCCGGAACCGGGAAGGCGAATCTTCGGATTGTCGTAGTCACCGATCACGGTGGTGTTGATGTTACCGTATTTATCAACCTGTGCGCCGCCAAGGAATCCGACCTCGATCAAGCCACCTTGTAGGTAGCCTTGAAAAATATCAGCCTGAGAGACGATCGCGAGTGAATCAGTCACGAGAGTCGGGTCACCGATTGAAACCGGCAAGCGGGCAGGTAAAGTACCGATGGTACCGCTTTCATAAATCATGAACAATTGCGGAGCATGAGTGGCGCGCGCAAGGTTACATGCAAGGTTCGGCAAGCCGATACCAACGAATACGACCTGTCGGTCTTGCAGTTCTTGAGAAGCGCGAACAGCCATGCGCTCGGAAGGTTTCAAAGTTTGGGCTGCAGTATCAGTAGCCATAATCGACCCCTTCACACTTGCGAGGTTTTGCTTTCAGGCGGGACATGAGGTCAGTGCCCATTTTCTGAATGTATTCGTGACGGTCTTTCACGCCGAACACGAAGGCATCGAGATAGTTTTTATAAGAAGCAGGGTCGCGGGAAATATCTTCCCAATCGACGTAGAACTGATTGTCGCGGTCGTAATAACCTTGAGCATAAGAGGGGTGGCAACCCCATGGTTCATGCACGACGTGATCAACGAGAATTCCTGGAATCAGTGTTCGGTTCGGGTCACGGCGAATGACCGAGGTGTCGACGATTTCTTCGGCAACAACGATCACGCGTTCAGCGGCAAATGCCGCTTCTTTTTGAGTGCCCATGAGGCCCCAGACTTGCGCGTTTCCTTCTTTGTCAGCGCGCTGAACATGCACGATGGCCACATCTGGGTTCAGTGCCGGAACAGTGGCGAATTTTTCACCCGTGTAAGGACAGTCGATCGACTTGATTTTCGGGTTCACTTCAGCGATGTGAGTGCCTTCGTAGTTCTTCAGTGGCCAGAAAGGGAGCCCGCTGCTGCCCGCAAGCAAGCGTGCAACCATGCCGAAGTGAGAGTATTCTTCCATCTCGATTTTTTTCGCCGAATCTTTTTGAGAAACACGGCGAAGAGCGTGAAGGCTTCCGACACCCGGATTTCCGGCCCAACTGAACACGAGTTTTTTAACGAGTCCCGCTTCAATCAACTGATCGTAAACAAGATCAGGGGTGAGGCGAATCGCAGTGAGATCTTTGATTTGTTGGCGGATGATTTCGTGTCCGGCAGCAAAAGAGATCAAGTGGGTGAACCCTTCGAGATAGAGATTGCAGCCGGGCTTTACAGCATCGGCGATCGCTTCTTTCATCGAAACAAGTTTGTTCGGGGTCAACTTCGGTTTACGAAAGTGTTGCATCGATATGGCCTCGCTTCGCGAAGTTATGGAGTTCCGAGTTCAGTGAGACATTGATCCAGAATCTCAAGACCGATCTTCACTTCTTCTTCGGTGATGATCAGCGGTGGAGCAAAGCGAATCGTCGACTTACCACAAGAGAGTAAGAGTAAACCTTTACGGAAAGCGAGTTGCTCGAGGTGACCAACATAATCAGCAGCTGGAGTGCCATCTTTTTTCAAGAACTCGGCACCGATCATGAGGCCGACGCCACGAATATCAGCGATCACTGGGTGTTTCTTCTGTAGTTTATCCAGTTCCGCGAGGAAAAATTCTCCGGTCTTGCGGATTTGTGGAAGCATTCCTTCGATGATCTCGATGGTTGCATTCGCAGCCGCGCAACATACTGGGTTTCCGCCGTAGGTAGAACCGTGTGTACCGCGTCCCCAGGTCATGACCGAAGTTTTCGCGATGATCGCGCCGATCGGCATTCCCGATGCGATTCCTTTAGCAGAGAGAACGATGTCAGGAGTCACATTGAGAGTTTCAGCCGCGAACATCTGACCGGTACGGCCAATTCCGCTTTGAACTTCATCGAACACGAGCATGATGCCGTATTTGTCACAAATGGTGCGAAGGTCTTTCAAGAACTTCGGAGAAGGCATGACGTATCCGCCTTCACCTTGAATTGGTTCGACGAAAATCGCAGCGACTTCGCTTGGCGCGAATGAAGAAAGGAAATATTCCTCTTCGATCTTGCTCGCGCACTCGCAATTAGTTTTACACCAGTTCTGTTCATGCTTGTACGCGCAGTGGAACGGGTTTGAGTAAGGAAGGTGATAGACATCGGGAACTAGTGGCCCGAAGTGAGCTTTTTGAGTCACTTTCGATGCGTTCAAGGTGATGGCACCCATGGTACGTCCGTGGAATGCGCCTTTGAATGCAATGATCTTTGAACGCTTGGTGTGGTGACGCGCGAGTTTGATTGCGCCTTCAACTGCTTCGGTTCCAGAATTGGTGAGGAACACTTTGGTGGCCCCCATGCCTGGAACGGATTTGGAAAGTTTTTCACAAAGCTGAACCATCGATTCGTAGTAAAAATCGGTTCCGCAAATGTGCAGGAATTTTGCAGCAGCATCTTGAATCGCTTTCACCACTTTCGGGTGAGCGTGACCGGTCGAGGTCACTGCGATGCCGGCCATGAAATCAAGGTAAGAGTTACCGTCGACATCGATCACGAACGAACCTTGGCCACTTTCTACAACGAGTGGGTATTCCTTGATGTAAGAAGGGGAGGTCACCGCGTGGTCGCGATCGATCAGAACTTGTGCTTTAGGACCCGGAGGAGCCACCTTGATAACGGGACGAGTGATTTTTTCCATGCAGGCAATATAACGTAAAAAGCATGTATCTTCAACCCTGTTCATTGAACGAAGTGCCGATTTTCAAGGTGATTTCGTATGTTTACGGTAAGTTCTTAAAATCAATGAATTTTGTTGAATAAACAGCCTTGAGCTAGCTTATTCTACAACCGTGCGAGATTGCTCACGCATGAACTGGGCAACGTAATAAGGGCCACAGCCGCCTTTTCCACTTCCGCCTCCAGAG
>CALPVV020000088.1 GCA_943327105.2 Nitrosovibrio sp. Nv4 | reverse complement strand
GGTAATCACCAAGTGATTGGTGATTTTTTACGTCAGCTTGATGGTTCTCAAAACCTTGATTTCGCCTCAGTTCCAGAATTTAAAGACATAGATGTTCAAACTTATCAAAATCCGGGAACGCTGGTGCTGGTATCAGCACTTTCTAAAGACGACCTGATAGACGTGATCAAACTAATGGATCGTCTTGAAAGCGATATCCGAGAAGGAACCGTAAGGGTCATTGTTTACGATCAATTGAACAATGATAAATTGTCAGCTTTTTTCAAAAGCAAAGGCGTTTCCGAAATCATCAAAAGCGGCGTTTCAATCAAGACCTTCAATTATAAAGTCATCAAGCACTTCAAACTTCTTCAGCAAACGGTGAAGGCGTCGAGAAATTTTGTAATGGCCAATTCGGAAGCTTTTTTGTCAAAAGCGACAAAAACGGGAGTATTGCCTAATAGTGCTGGTAAGCAGAAAAAAATCCTTCCTCAAGTTGTTTATGATGAACCGATTGAACACTTTTCAGATTTTTGGATTCTGACCAAAGCCACCAACATTCGCCATGTCAATGGAAAGTGGTTTGTTGGCTTGTATGGCCCGGGACCTTCGGCAGGAAACTGGGAACCCGCGGATTGGATGACCCGTAACGGTCTTCAAGGTTGGGTTTGGAAGCCTAGAAGTGAAACAGACAAAAGATTCTATAAAGATGAGGGTCGTTGGGTGTTTTTTGGAAGTAAGCCCGAGTTTTCGTGGGAAGAACGCCAATGGTACTTCATTTCAAAAAAACCGGACTTCTCTTTTTGCTATGACAAGATGATTGTCCACACGAGAATGTCTTTTCATGAATCAGGTGATTTGTTGATTCATCACAATTCAAAAATAGGCATGAGTCTTAAGCCTGAAATTGATGCGACGATGGAAGGTGCGCTTCATCGGTCTGAGCCTGCTACCCGACCGTCGCAATCACCTGAAAGACAAGATGGATTTCAAGAGGGTGCTTATCAGGGTGTATACGCAAACGATTTTGAAGCACGAAAAAAACACTATCATGATTATTACGAATGCTCTGAATTGAAGTTGGGACTCTTTTCAAGAAATGGTGTGAAAAACATTCAAAAACCATTGATTGAGTTGGTTGAGTTGCGCGATAGATATGTGGTGTTAGATGCACCTGCTGGCTTGATCGATATCGATGACTTGATTGAGCTTGAAGCATTTTACATTGAACGAGGAGTCAGTAAGCAGGTCTTGATCAATGCGGCCACCCATGTGGTTGAAACTGAAATGGAGCCATCCGAGACCCTGGATGAGCAGGGGAATAAAAAAGCACTTCGTTCTCTGGTCATCTGTGAGTTGAGTGATGAATTAGAGCCACAGTTTATTCAGCTAGTTCGTTCGTTCAAAGTGCGTCGTGAAGAATTGAATGAGTTTTTCAATAAAGCGAAAGGGGTGGCATGAGCTCTGAAGATCGTCCAGCCCGCAAGTTGACATTTGAACAGTACATGAACGAAGCGAAGATCTTGATCGTTGATGAGAACTTCACTTACCGTGTTGCGCTCAAGCAAACACTTGTTTCTTATGGGGTCATGAACAATAATGTTGTTGCCACGAAAACTATTCGTGAGGCCAAAACCCTGATTGAATCCAATACATTCAATATCGTATTCAGTGATTTTCTTTTTAAAGATGGAATCGGCACTTCATTGATTGGTGATAAGAAGGATTTTATCTTTATTCTCGTCAGTTCAGTGGCAAGCCAAGCGGCTGTTGCAAAGGCCGCTGAGGTCGAAGTCGATCAATTTATTTTTAAACCTTATAGCCAGGGCCATTTGAAAACGGTTCTTGAGGGAGTCATTCAGCTCAAGCATGACCCAACTGAGAGCAATCAATTCATAGAAGACGGCAAGGAGTTCCTGTCAATGGGTGAATTTGACAAGGCAACGATGTTGTTTGAAAAAGCGAAAACAGATCCGGCTTCTTTCGCTCGTGCCAGCTCGTATTTGGGTGAAATCAAGAAAATGAAGAACGAGCTCGATGGTGCGTTCCGGTTCTTTCGTGAAGGTTTGTCGGCAACAGAAGTTCACTTTCGCTGCTTGATGGGGATGTTCAACATTCTTCAGCAGTCGGGGCGGACTGAAGATGCGTATAGCGTATTGAAGGATATTTTAATGCACTTTCCAGAATGCCCGGAACGACTGATTCAGGGTATCGAATTGGCCATCAAGATGAAGCATTTTGTCGATATCGAAGAATTCTACGAAGTGTTCAAACTAATGTATGAGAAGCCTCAAAAACTCTTGAATCACATGTCATCGGGATTATTGGTCAATGGGCATTATCATTTACGCCATCAAAATGAGCCGGCAGCGATGGAAAGCTTCATTCGTGGAATTTCAGTAGGGCAGGGACATGACAAATTCACTCTTTATGTCCGTGAGAAATTGGTGCAGTTCGGAATGCAAGACCGTATCGAAAATCTGATGAAAGAAATCGAAGAGCGAAAAGCCGCTTAATTCACTTTCACAAAACTAAGATAGTAAGCCAGCTCGGCAATCGACTCATGAAGATCTCCAATAGCGCGATGAGCGTTTTTCTTGTCGTACTTTAGTTGATAGCGTTCGCGGAATATTTCCTTGAATGAACTGACATCAACCATGCGGTAGTGAAGGGTTTTCGCGAATTCAGGCATATGGGTATCGATGAAACGGCGATCGTTGTGAATTGAATTTCCAGCAAGTACAGCGCCTTCCTTACCGTGTTTTTTCCCAAAATGGGACTCAACCCAGTCCGTTAATTCTTTCTCTGCGTTAGAAAGGGGAATTCCACTAGGAATGAGTGCGGTTAGGCCGCTTTTACCGTGATGAACCTTGCACCAGTCATTCATGTTGTCGAGAATGGTTTGAGATTGATGGATGACATAGTGCTTTTGGTCAATGGTTTGTAGGTCTGCGTCGGTAATGATGGCCGCAATCTCGAGAATATGGTCATTTTTTTCGTCTAATCCGGTCATCTCCAGATCCATCCACAGTAATTTCTTTTTGCTCATGATCTCTTTAAGATAGCACAGTTTGGTCAAAAATCTTTACACTTTGCATTAATATTGCAAACAACTGACAACTCAGGTATTACCTTACGTTATCCACAAAATTTGTAAGCAATAAGGAGCTTAAAAATGGCCGAAGACATTAAAAATGTACCGATCGAGAAAATTCGTAACATTGGTATTTCTGCACACATCGATTCCGGTAAAACAACCCTTTCTGAGCGTATTTTATTTTACACTGGTAAAGTACACGAAATTCACGAAGTAAAAGGTAAAGACGGCGTGGGCGCGACCATGGATTCCATGGATCTTGAGCGCGAAAAAGGGATCACCATTCAATCTGCTGCAACTTATTGCGTGTGGAAAGACTACAACATCAACTTGATCGATACTCCGGGCCACGTTGACTTCACTATCGAAGTTGAACGCGCTCTTCGCGTTTTGGACGGTGCGGTTCTCGTACTTTGTTCAGTATCAGGCGTTCAATCTCAGTCAATCACTGTTGACCGTCAGATGAAGCGTTATAAAGTTCCACGTCTTTGCTTCGTAAACAAGATGGACCGCGCGGGTGCAAACCCATTCCGTGGTATGGGCCAACTTCGCGAAAAACTCCGCCACAACGCGGTTCTCGTGATGTACCCAATCGGCGCTGAAGATCAATTCAAAGGCGTAGTAGATCTCGTTCAAATGAAAGCTTTCTATTTTGACGGCGACAACGGAGAAAATGTCCGTGAAGAAGCAATTCCAGCCGACATCAAAGGCGAGTGCGACAAGTACCGTGAAGAATTGATCTCTGCTGCTTCTGAATTTGACGATGCAGTTGCTGAGAAATATCTCAGTGGAGAAGAAATCACCGTAGACGAACTCCGCAAAGCAATCCGTAAGGGAACTCTTTCTCTTGGAATTACCCCTGTTTTCGTAGGTTCTGCTTACAAAAACAAAGGCGTTCAATTGCTTTTGGATGGTGTGACTTACTACCTTCCGAACCCAACTGAAAAAGAAAATATTGCTCTCGATCAGCGTAATGCCGAAGCAGAAGTGGTTTTGAAGTCTGACTCTAAACTTCCATTCGTAGGTTTGGCGTTCAAACTTGAAGATGGTCGTTATGGTCAATTGACTTACATGCGTATTTATCAAGGTAGCTTGAACAAAGGCGATTTCATCGTCAACAGTACCAACGAAAAACGCGTAAAAGTTCCACGTATCGTGCGCATGCACTCTAACCAAATGAATGATGTTGAATCTGCTAAAGCAGGCGACATCGTGGCGCTCTTCGGTGTTGAATGTTCTTCAGGTGATACTTTCACTGACGGAACGATCAAATACTCGATGACTTCCATGTTCGTACCAGAAGCCGTGATTTCTCTTTCTGTTCAACCTAAAGATAAATCAGGCGATACGAACTTCTCTAAAGCGCTCAACCGCTTTACGAAAGAAGATCCGACTTTCCGCGTTCACCGTGACGATGAATCTAACCAAACAATCATCAGCGGAATGGGTGAGTTGCACTTGGAGATTTACTGCGAGCGTATGAAGCGTGAGTACAATTGTGAAGTGATCGTTGGTAAGCCACAAGTTGCTTACCGCGAGACCATTCAAAACAAAGGTACTTTCAACTACACTCACAAAAAACAAACCGGTGGTTCGGGTCAATTTGCCCGTGTTGCAGGTTTCATTGAGCCACTTCCATCTGATTCAGTTGCTACCTATGAATTCGTGGATGATATCTCCGGCGGTGTGATTCCACGTAACTTTATTCCAGCAGTGGATAAAGGATTCAAAGAAGCGGTTAAAGAAGGTCGTTTGATCGGGTTCCCAATCGTAGGCGTTCGTTGTTTGATCAACGATGGTGCTTACCATGCGGTTGACTCCTCAGAGATGGCGTTTAAAACTGCTGCTCTCATGGCTTTCCGTGAAGGTTATGCTAATGCTCAACCAGTAGTTCTCGAACCAATCATGAAACTCGAAGTGACTGCACCGGAAGAATTCCAAGGTTCTGTAATGGGCCAAGTGAATCAACGTCGTGGTGTGATCATCAACTCTGGTACTCAAGACGGTTATTGTGTGATCGAAGCGGAAGTTCCACTTTCCGATATGTTCGGTTACTCAACTGATCTTCGTTCTGCGACTCAAGGTAAAGGTGAGTTCTCGATGGAATTCGCTAAATACTCTGCAGCTCCACGTAACGTTCAAGATGAACTTGTGAAGAAATACCAAGAGAAAAAAGCTAAAGAACAAGCTGAAAAATAAGTGTCTGACACCTTTGGGTGTGCGATGCGCAAAATTTAAAAGCCTCGATGAAGTTTTCATCGAGGCTTTTTTGTTTTCATGCAGGGGTTTTGTAAGACTTTTCGATGATGTTTGTGAGTTCCGTTAGGAGTAAGCTGTTTCTATATGAAAATTTTAATCACAGGTGCAACGGGTTTGGTCGGTAGGGAGTTAGGCAAATTGTTGGTCTCGAAAGGCCATTCAGTGATTGCTGTCAGTCGGTCGGCTCGGAGTGCACGATTGAAGCTTCCTTTTCAAACGGCTGGTATTATTGAATGGTCAGGTCTTGAACCCCTTGAACATTCGCTGCTTGCAGATGTTGATGGTGTTGTTCATCTCATGGGTGAAAATATTGCAGAGTCACGTTGGACAACTGAATTAAAAAAGAAGCTCACGGAAAACCGTGTTGATTCGACAAACTATCTTCGTGAGGCTTTTGAGAAAAGAGCAGCTCAACTGAAGTTTTGGGTTCAAGGTTCAGCAATCGGTATTTACGGGCATTCTGAACAAAATCAATCTTTTGATGAAACCAGCCGATCGGGAGATGGGTTTTTAGCGAATCTCTGTGATGAGTGGGAATCAGCACTTGAATCCGTTCAGCCTAATTTTCAGTCCTTGCGTAAAGTTGTGTTAAGAACCGGAGTGGTGATTTCTCATCAGGGCGGTGCACTTGAAAAGATGATGAATCCTCTTCTGGCGGGAGTCGGTGGTGTGGTTGGCAGCGGTGAGCAACGCATGAGTGTGATTCACCTAACCGATTTGGTGGGGTTCATTGCTCACGCGATCGAAAATGAGGCTGTAAGCGGCGTTTACAATCTTGTTTCAAATGAGCCTGTGACTCAGAGAGAATTCATTCATTTACTTGCCGATGAGTTGTTCATTTCAACGGGTATGCCTGTGCCCGCGGTGGCAATTCGATTGGCAATGGGGGAAATGGCTGAGCTTCTTTTGCGTGATCAGGCAGTGGTGAGTAAGAGAATTGTTGGTAGTGGTTATCAATTCATTTATCCAGGGTTGAAGGAAATTCTAAAAGAAGTTGCCCAATGGTATCTTGACCCGTTTAGTGTTGAAGCCGGTAAACCGAGACCTTCGCACTTGATGTACTCTGAACAGTTTTTTCCTTTGCCTCGAAATCAAGTTTTTGAATTTTTTTCAGAAGCAAAAAATCTGGAACGGATTACACCTGATTTTCTGAATTTCAATATTAAGGGAATGAGCACTGATCGCGTTAGGCAAAATACTAAAATCACCTATCAGCTTAAGCTACATGGTATTCCGTTCGGTTGGTTGACTGATATTGCGGTCTGGGACCCTCCATTTCGTTTTGTTGATAATCAGCTGAAAGGACCCTACCAGCTTTGGTACCATGAGCATGCTTTTACGGAAGTTCCTGGTGGGACCCTGATGCGTGATTGGGTCCGTTTTCGATTGCCGATGGGTAAGTTCGGAATGGTGGGATTACCCAAGATTTTGGGTGATGTTCAAAAGATCTTCGCCTACCGCACTGAAATCATTGATGAATTGCTTTTAAAGGATTAAACTATTTACATTTAATTTAATAAGTGCTACTCCATGCCCCATGAAGTTGAAGTATTCATGGTCACTATTGCCCGTGTTTGGGCTTTTTTTGCTCTCAAAAGCTGCTCATGCCGAACTGCCTACTCATTTAGCTAAAATTGAAATTGAGCTTTCTGAGATTGATGAAAAAGGCAAGATGAAGAGTCTTGAAAGCAAGGGTGGTGAGTTGTCTTTCGATATCACCAACAATAAGTGCAGCATCAATATCCGCAAGAATGTGTATCCATGTGCTTATGATTCTTCCGAAGATATTTTAAATTCAAAGGGCGAGCTGGTGATGAAGTCTTTGCCGCAAATCAAGATCGATACATTTGTCATTGATACCATGCTGATTGATTTGTTGATTTCGGATGGTTATAAAATAAGCGATTTGAGTCGTCTTTTAGTGGATGTTTCATCAAAACGCCCTAGATTGTTCAAGCTTCCGTTTTATGACTGCATCGATTGTGAAAATAACGGTAAAGATCTTCGTTTGTTCAATGCCTACTACGGTAGTGTGGAGCGAGGCTTTACTATTGAACATCCTTATCTTGGCAAAAAGAAACTGGTTTTTGGTATGAAGGTTAAGAAGATAGAACCACAAAAAGGTGCCTTTTATATTATTGGAAATGATAACGCCGCCCAATACGGACAGTGAAGCGGGAGTGCCGAATGTATGCACTCGAATTCATTGCATGAAAAAAGCCAGACTCCTTTTGGAATCTGGCTTTTTTACTTTTTAAAGTTTAAGAAAAAAATTATTTTTTCTGTTCAACAGGAGCAGTTTTAGCTGCCTCGGCAGGTGCTGTGGTTGTTGCTGCCGGTGCTTCGGTCGTAGTTGCAGCAGCGTCCGTTGATTTCGGCGCTTCTGTTGGTACTGGTGCTGTGTAGCCTTCAAATACTGACTTCTTTGCCTTAGAAGGAAGAATGGTCAGGGCCAATGAAGTGCACATGAAAATTGCTGCCAAAATGTAAGTGAATTTTTGAAAGAAGTTTGCGCCGCCTGAGCTACCAAATACGGTTTGGCTTGAGCCACCAAAAGATGCGCTCACTTCTGCACCTTTGCCTGATTGAAGAAGTACTGCAATCACGAGAAGGACGATGGTGGTAATGTGAATCACGTTCAAAAATGTAATCATAAGGTTTCCTTTTTATTATTAACGAAATGTATCAAATTCTGTTTTTAAATCAATGCCCACAACTGGGTCCAGCCTTCTATTTTAAGGCTGGCTCCACCGACTAGGCCCCCATCGATGTCTCTGCAGGCGAGCAATTCTTTGAAATTTGTAGGAGTAACGCTACCACCGTACAAAATGCGCGTAGCGTTGGCGGTATCAGGGCCAATTCGTTTTTCCAAAAGTTGGCGAATGAATGCGTGTGCCTCGGCGGCTTGAACCGGTGTCGCTGTTACCCCGGTACCGATTGCCCATACCGGCTCATAGGCGATGTGGAGTTTTTTACCAAATGCGTTCCTGGAAGTTTCGTGCTGGATCAAAAGATCGAGCTGAGCCTGAAGCACGGGTTCCATTTTTCCACCATTGCGTTCATCCAGTGTTTCCCCGATGCAAACTAGAACTTCCATGTCTTGTTCGAGTGCACTGATGGTTCGCTTCAAAACGGTATCATTTGTTTCACCGAAGTATTGTCTGCGTTCAGAGTGTCCAACCAGGGTTTGATCAATGCCGATC